>NZ_JAGHQV010000023.1:0-96683 GCF_017744175.1 Thalassotalea sp. G20_0
ACCATAGAAGGTTAGAACCACCTGATCCCATCCCGAACTCAGCAGTGAAATGACCGATCGCCGATGGTAGTGTGGGGTCTCCCCATGTGAGAGTAGGTCATCGCCAGGCACCATTTTTACCTTGAGTCCGCTCAAGGCTGCAAACCCCGATAGAGCAATCTGTCGGGGTTTTTGCTTTGTGGAGAAAGATTGTTACGGTTGGATCAACAGCTTCACGTGCCTGAATAAGGCTACCAAAGTTGCTATCGGTATGGGGCCAGCCTGTCCAGCATTCGATCAACGGCTTCAAGTGCTCTCACAAGGCGACCGAAGTGGCCACCGGTATTACCATCTGCCCAGCATTCCTTGCCCTCATCCTGGCAGGATGGAATGTAGTCCTGGCACATGACGCTGGGCGTTGTATGAAAAGGGGTGATATCCATATCTAAATACCCCTCGGGATGAAAAATGCGTCCTTTGTATATTCCCTTCATAGCCACAAAACCTTGGAGGTGCTTATCTCCTGTTACAAGGTCTGGTGGAATATCGTCATGTGAATAACAGGCAATAAAACCATTGACGTCATGTTCATATACCTGGATTACTGGCATCCCGCCCCTGCCGATTCGTCTTGCTTTACCTGTTTTCCATGGTTGAACCGTCTCAGCAAAGCTGAAAAAACTAATGCAGAGTAGTGTTGCAATGAATACTTGCAGGTGCGTTTTTATTGGCATGGGTGTGATCCTCAGTAGGTTTTCAGAGAGTTTGATGCGAGGACAGTACCTTTTGTTCCCTGCAATGGTGATAACAGATCGGTCAGTGGTGCTAACATAATCATTTCGTTTTTTTGGGGGGCATAGTTATTTCTCCTCAGAAGCAGAAATTTTTATCCTCAATTTCTCGCAATCCTCGCTACGGGGTCGCCTAGACGGACGCTTAAGTCCGACAGGCTCCTGGCAGATATTTATAGGTATTGGGTAAAATATGAACTGGGCGTCACTGGCTGAATCAATGGAATGAAACTGGTTCTAAGCTCTGAGGATTGTTGGGGAAGTATGAAGCTTTTCGTAACCGGGTTGCTCTGTTTGACGCTCTCCACCTTGGCGGTTGCAGATACAATGTCGAATGGAATCTTTCAGTTAATCAACCAGCGGTTGAATTATATGCAGGATGTTGCCTTATTCAAAGCCATGAACCATCGTGCGGTCGAAGACCTGGCCAGAGAACAGCAGGTGCTTGAGAAGGCATTGGTCAATGCGCAGCAGGCAGGTTTGCAACCGGACTCTATTGCTGATTTCTTCCAGGCACAGATGGATGCTGCCAAGGCGATTCAATATCGCTATATGGCTGACTGGTTATCTACACATCCTGAAAATAGTGAGTATCGGGATTTAGCTTCTGAGGTCAGGCCAAAGATTTTGGCGCTTGGTGATGAAATTGTGGTGAGAATCAGCGAATACCTGAAAGGTGGAGGGGCTTTTGACAATAAACAGCAGAAAGACTTTGTCAGAACAGTAAATACCAGGCATCTATCGGAAAACGATAAAAAGAAAATGTTTGAAAGCCTTCAGATGATACGTCTAATCAAAAACTAGTGCTTATCAATAACAAGTTCCGTGTAGCCTGTGGATGAATCAAAAGCCCTTGAGAAGCTCAGCTGTGGATAACTGTGAATAATCATCTCAGCAGTACTGTCAACGATATTTCCTTCTAGCAGATGCCCTCCAAAAACATGCCCTTTAGCATCAGCCACAGCCATGTGGATATGCTGATGATCCGGTGTCAGTGTTCCCATTATAGAGACGATTTCAAACGAACCTTCGGCCGCTAACGTAGTTTCTGCGCCAGCAAGACGAAGGTTTATTCTGGACAGACTGCCAACACAGGATACCAGTGAACCTGCAGAAATCCGGTGCTTGTTAACCAGTTCCTGTACGGCTGTTTTCAGGTCAGCGCCCTGAGTAAGGCGATTAGCTATTACGGAAATGCTCATTGATTTATTATATCCCCCGATCTCTCAATCAACTTATCCTTTTCAGGATTTATGTAAAGCCCCGTTAAACGGGGCTTTGCTTTATACACAGGCTTTTATGCAGCCTGTTGAGAGTTCATTTGGATGGGTACATTCAACCTGTTCACCAGGAAGTTTAGCAACACCCCATACATAGGCAGGAAGAACAGCATGCTGATGGCCAGCTTGTAGCCGTAGTCCACCAGGGCAATTTCCATCCAGTGTGCCGCCATGAAGGGGTCTGATGAACCGGCAAAGGCCAGACTGAAGAAGCTGAGGGTATCAATCAGGTTGCCAGCAATGGTTGAACAGGCCGGTGCCACCCACCACAGGGCATTTTGGCGCAAACGGTTGAAAACGGTGATGTCCAGGATCTGTCCAACCAGGTATGCCGCAAAGCTGGCAACGGCAATTCTGGCAACAAAGGTATTAAAGCTGGCCAGGCTTGCCAATCCCTGAAAGGTTCCATCCACGAACATGACTGACACCAGGTAGGAGATCAGCAGGGCCGGGAACATGGCGGTAAATATGATCTTCCGGGCCCGCTCAGACCCGTAGATTCTTACGGTCAGGTCTGTGGCCAGGAAAATAAAAGGAAAGGTGAATGCTCCCCAGGTGGTGTGCATACCAAAGAATTGAAACGGTATTTGTACCAGATAGTTACTGGCAGTGATGGTCACGATATGAAATATCGATAATAAAAGCAGAATGTTCAGGCCGCGATTGCTGGTTTGCATGGCAAGTCCTTTTTAGTTGAGGTGAGGGAACTCAGGCGCAGTACCAATTATTAGTACGTTAGAACCATTAAAAATGAGCAGTATTCTATCGGGATTTACAACGTTGGACCAAGTGATAATTTTTGTATGATGCTATTTTGATCAGGGCTGACGATGTATCTGGAGCATCTGTATGTGACCAGCGTCTCTCAGGTATGGGTTTAGGATTCCATGGGCAGCCAGGTAAAACTGTGCTATTTTTCCTGCCTCATATAATAACAATAATGGAGTAGTATCGATGCTGATCTGGTTAAGGAGAGGCTTCTTTCTCCTTGTATCAATATCTCTGTTGATCATTCTTACGGCGTTTGTTCTTCTTCGCCAAAGTCTCCCCATGTTGGAGGGTGAAGTGAAGGCTCCCTTTCTGAATGCTGCGGTTACGATTGAGCGGGATGCTCAGGGTGTTCCCCTGATATCCGGCAGTGATCGTATGGATGTTGCCTTTGCTACCGGTTATCTCCATGCCCAGGAACGATTTTTTCAGATGGATTTGAATCGACGCAACTCTGCGGGTGAACTGTCTGAACTGGTGGGTGAACTGGCGCTGGATCACGATAGACGTCAGAGAAAACATCGTTTCCGCAAGGTCGCTCAGCAGGCGGTTGAGATTATGAGCGCTGAACATCAGGCTCTTTTGAAGGCCTATACCGATGGTGTCAATCATGGCCTGAAAGATCTTGGACAGAAGCCTTTTGAATATCTGTTGCTGGGTGTGGAGCCTGAGCCCTGGAAAAACGAAGACTCTTTTCTGTCGATCTTCAGCATGTATATGGATCTCAATGATGATGAAGTAAAACTGGATAACCTGAAAGGCTTCCTCAGTCGTGTAACCGTACCTGCTGTTATCGATTTTCTTTCGCCACTGAAAACCCGCTGGGACTCACCAATGCAGCCTGGTGAGTTGCCGGATGTGCCAACTCCGGGGGCAGAGCTGGTTGACCTGCGCAGTAAAGAGGCAGAGCTCTATGCCAATCTGGGTGGAACGACGCTGGAAGACAGTCTTATTGGCAGTAACAACTGGGCGGTATCCGGAGAGTTAACGGACCATGGTGGAGCCATCATTCAGGATGATATGCACTTGAGCCATCGGGTGCCCACCATCTGGTATCGGGCTTCTTTGAGTTATCCACACCCGGACCGACCAGAGGACAGGGTCAGTATTACCGGAGTCACTTTACCGGGCACACCGTTTATTGTGGTTGGCAGCAATACCCATATCGCCTGGGGATTTACCAATACTGCTGGTGACTGGGTTGATCTGGTGGAGCTGGATATTGATGATGGCCAGTACATGACCAATGATGGCCCAAAATCCCTTGAACGCTGGACTGACACCATCAATATCAAAGATCAGGAACCGGTTGTCGTTGAATATTCAGGCACCCATTGGGGGCCGGTGGTTGATTCGGCCTACGACGATACGCAATATGCCCTGCGCTGGACTGCCCATCGTCCGGAGGCGACCAATGTCAATCTGGTGAGCCTGGAAGTTGCCCGCAATGTAGAACAGGGAATGGCCATTGCCAACCGCAGTGGAATTCCACCCCAGAACTTTACGGTGGGTGACCGTGAAGGGAATATTGGCTGGACCGTTGCCGGACAGATTCCAAACCGTTCAGGTATCGATTCCACTTACCCACTGCCCTGGCAGCAGGCTGATGATAACTGGGATGGCTGGCTTCCGGATGTGCATTATCCACGCGTATATAACCCTGCGGATCAACGGGTCTGGACTGCCAATGCCCGTATCGTAAGCGGAGCAGACTACGACAAGATGGGCAACGGGGGTTATGCCCTCGGACCCCGGCAGCTACAGATTCGTGATGCGCTGATGGCACTTGAGCGTGCTGATGAACAGGCGTTGCTGGAGATTGCCCTGGATCATCGTGCTCTCTATATGGATAACTGGCGGCGGCTGGTGCTGGATACACTCACTGAAGACGTGATGGCAGGGAATCTTTCCCGGCAGACGTTTTATCGTTATGTGAGCAACTGGTCTGGTAAGGCTGCCACTGACGATGTTGGTTACCGTTTGGTCCGTGAGTATAAAGATGCTCTTAAACTGAAGATCATGTCGTCATTGGGACGCTACTTTCTGTCCCTCTCTTCAGAAGCCAAAGAGGATGTAGAGGATGGCTTTATGCAGAAGTTAAACCATGAAAGCGAGATGATATGGCGTCTTTTGGAAGAACGTCCGCTACATTGGCTGAGTCCTCAGTACGAAAATTGGGATGAGTTGCTGCTCGAAACCGTGGATCAGGTAGTGAGTGATCTCGGTGGCGAAGATCAGCTGGGCAATGCCACCTGGGGACAGAGAAATACCGCTGATATCCGCCACCCATTGAGTGATGCCATTCCTGTTTTTGGCAAACTGCTGGAGATGCCCGCCGTACCTCTTTCTGGTGATGTCTGGATGCCCAGGGCCCAGCGTGCCGATCAGGGGGTATCTGAACGGCTGGTGGTGTCTCCCGGGCGTGAAGATGAAGCAATATTTCATATGCCGGGTGGTCAGAGTGGCCACCCGCTCTCTCCTTTCTTTAGCGCAGGTTATATGGACTGGGTGGAAGGGAAGGCCAGTCCGTTCTTACCGGGTGATGCAAAATATACCCTGACTCTGACGCCTTAAATCCCCTGAAGCTTGTCCTGATAACGGTCTTTCCGATGAAGTGAAAGACCTATCAGGGCAAAGCTGGCGATTCAGTTTTGAAATTAGATGGATGTCAATTTTGCTGAGGGAAAAATGAAGAGGGTAGCACCGCCACAGTGTAGCGGTGCTGATTTATCAGTCTGTAATCATCAGTTGCTGGCGATCACCTGCTCCCGGGGAGCATAGGTTTTCTGAACATACTCTTCGATCAGTTTCTTATAGTCTTCAGCGATATTCTCGCCTTTCAATGTGGTGAACTTCTCACCATCAACAAATACCGGGGCAGAAGGTGCCTCACCGGTACCCGGCAGACTGATACCGATGTTGGCATGCTTGCTTTCCCCCGGACCATTAACCACACAACCCATCACGGCAACTTTCATATTCTCCACACCGACGTACTGGTGGCGCCAGTTCACCATTTTACTGCGCAGGAAGCCATCCACTTCATCGGTCAGAACCCGGAAGAAGGTGCTGGTGGTACGACCACAGCCAGGACAGGCAGTCACTTCCGGAGCAAAACTGCGAACGTCCAGGGCCTGAAGGATCTGCTGGGAGACAATCACCTCTTTATCGCGGGAGGCACCGGGCTCTGGCGTCAGGGAGGTGCGGATAGTGTTGCCAATACCGTGCTGCAGGAGAATGCCCATGGCGACACTGGATGCCACAATGCCCTTGCTGCCCATACCGGCTTCGGTCAACCCAAGGTGCAGGGCGTATTCACACCGATCAGCCAGCATCTGGTAGACGCTGATCAGATCCTGTACCCGGGAGACCTTACAGGAGATAACGATTTTGTTGGCACCGAGACCACGCTTAACCGCAGCATCGGCACTGGTCAGGGAAGACAGGACCAATGCTTCATGGAGGATTTCCTGGGAAGACTTTGGGTTGGCGGATCGGGCATTTTCATCCATCAGCTGGGTAGAAAGCTCTTTGTCGAGGCTGCCCCAGTTAACGCCGATACGCACCGGTTTATCGTATTTGATGGCAACATCAATCATGGCATTAAAGCGGTCATCCTTCTTATCGCCAAAGCCGACATTACCAGGGTTAATTCTGTACTTGTGCAGCAGCCTGGCGGTTTCATCGTACTTGGTCAGCAGGAGGTGACCGTTGTAATGGAAGTCCCCGACAATGGGTACATTGCAGTTGTGTTTGGCCAGACCTTCATAGATTGCCGGAATAGCAGCCGCTGCTTCCTCTGAATTCACTGTTACGCGAACGATTTCAGAGCCTGCATCCGCCAGCAGGCGAATCTGGTCAATGGTTTTCTGGACATCCGCAGTATCGGTGTCCGTCATTGACTGAACCACAATGGGAGCATCACCGCCAATGGTGACGTGTCCAACCTGAACAGCATGGGTTTTATGACGCCTGTCCATAAACGTTGTTCTCCAAGTAATAAAAATTAGAAATAATCAGTGTATCAGAACCTGAAGACTTTTCCTGAGCGGAAAACCGAAGCATCCTGTCATGGTTGCCCATGCTCTCTCTGGGCAATGACCTTGGACTCCTGCAGGTTAAGACTGAGGGAGGCCATCTCCTGAGATGAGAGCATACGTGCAGGCTGGTCTTCCAGCAGACTGTAAATCACGCGATAAGCCATGACATTCTGGACGTACTTACGAGTTTCATCGTAGGGAATGGTCTCAATCCAGATATCCAGTGGCAGATGCCCTCTCTGTTTCTGCCAGCGTTTCACCGGAGTACTCCCGGCGTTGTATGCCGCTGTTGCCAGAATTCGGCTGTCTTCAAATCGTTTGGACAACCAGGCAAGGTGGGTAGTTCCAAGTGCGATGTTAATTTCTGGTTTAAACAGTTCTGACTTCTTTCTATACGGTATTCCGGCCTTTTTCGCCGCCTGCTTTGCGGTTGTCGGCATCAACTGCATTAACCCCATGGCACCAGCACTGGAGCGCGCCATGGGATGGAAAGCACTTTCCTGACGGGCAATGGCCAGAACCCAGGGATAATCCAGCTTACGTTTTTCTGCCTGCGCACTGAAAATATCAGCGTCCGGTGTCGGGAAGCGGAGGCTAAGGTCGTCCCAGAGTGTTGCCCGGGCAGCCGCCATAATCGCCTGATGGTGCCATTCCCATTGATGGGCGAGATAGGGAATTAACTGTTGCTGGGTTTTATCCAGGCTTGGGGTTATCCGGTTCAGCTCCATCTGGGCGTTATAAAAGCGCTTATGGTGCAGCCACTCACGAATACGTTTAAAACCCGGGTAGTATTGCTTGAGCTTGTGCAGATCCTGCTGGTGAATGGCTTGTTGCTGGTGATTCAGTTGAAAGGGTTGTCCTTTCAGGTCTGCCACCAGAAAAGCGTAAAAGTTCCGCTCCTGGCCCAGCGCGCTCAGTGTTGGTGTTTGCAGCAACATGGGTTTACTCGGCATAGGCATCCCGACCAGCTGATAGCTTGCCTCCTGAAACTTGAGCAGGGCGACTTCATTCCAATAGCGCCAGCGGCTGCTGTTTCTGATAGTCGCTGGCAGATGTTCTAACAGTATCAGGACTCTTTCCCAGTCCTGATCAGCCAGTGCCAGTCTGATTCGCCACTCGGTGACCTTTTGGTAATGGAAATCGGGGTCAATGCTGGCAATAATTTCTTCGGCGTTGTCCACAAAGTTCTTGGCCGCTTTCATCGCGATCCGCTGGTCGACAGCGGATCGCTGCTTCGGGGAAAAAGGATAGTGGTTGCGCATTGACAACCAGGTGCTGACGGCGAGGTCCAGATCTTTGGTAATCAGTTTTTTGATGCCATGAAGCATAATGATCCGCTGATGTTCCAGGTCACCATTAAAGCGGGCGGTATGAAGTAGTTCGGGATGTTTGTTGACCTCCCAGAACAGCTCTGTTGATACCTTGAAAGACGTATCTTTAATTGACTTATTCAGGTAGCGGGCAAGGGACAGGTTGTTTTGCTCAGCAGCCATCCAGAAGCGGGCAATAATCAGGCTTTGGGTGAGTTCGCCAGAGGCTTTCCAGCTTTCGAATAACGGATCGCAGGCCTTGTGTTGTGACTTGCCTTTCAGCCAGAGACTTTTTGCCTCCAGCCAGGCCTGTTCGGTCTGTCCCAGTGCTTGCAGGGCTATGCCTTTCAGGCACTGATAGCGGCCGCCATCATCCTGCTGATAGGCAGCAAGATAGGATTGCCAGCGCTGGTTACTGGCCAGATGCCGCAGCCATTTGTACCGGAGCTGGCTGGTTTGCGGTAAATCGGGGTATTGGCTGGCAAACTGGTCAATATCGCTCTGGTTGATACGTTCGAGATCGTTGGTGAGGCTAAGGTACTCAAGGTAGGGAGCCAGAGGGTAATCACTGAGTTCAGATCGATAACTCTCGTAAAGTTTATGGTCCCCTGTCTTCAGTGCTTTTTCAACGCGCTTGAACAGCATCTGCTGCCGTTCTGACTCGTTAGCCAGGCTGTATGTGGGGAGCAGAAGTGATGTGGCCAATGAAAAAAGGAGTAAGCAATGAGATAACTTGTTCAACATAACGAAAGCTTCAATCTCTATGATCCCTGTTAGTGACTGCGTAAAACGTCCTGTTTTACTTTTGGTGTGATAAAAGCACTGGCCGTGAGTCACTTACCCTGCGAAAGCATTGACGGAAGTTTGGTGAACGTCTCATGGCAACTCTTTATACATTGTTATATTTTGTCAGCTTAGAACAGTCAATCGGCAGATTGATAACAGGGTGTAGCGGCTGCGCGTAAAGTAGCGTTTTCCCGCAGCATGGGATGTTTTTTATAATTTTTATTGTTTGCAGAAATATTCCAGAAAAGATGCATGAGGTGCAGTGATTATGGCAAAAGAGACTACTGTCCGGGCACGAATTGATGAGCCATTAAAGCAGGAGGCCGAAGAGATTCTGCGCCGACTCGGGCTAACCACTTCCCAGGCCATTAATATCTATTTCAGTCAGATTGTGTTGCAGCGGGGTATGCCTTTTGACGTGCGTCTGCCAGAAGAGCCCGGAAGAAAATAAGGTTGACCAGACTTGTCGTAAAGCCATGCAAACCGGTTTGGCAGGATCGGGTTCAGCCGGGCGACCATATTATTATCGTCTTTGACATCATGGTGAAGTAATGATTCGTTTGTGTTCTATCGATGAGCTTCAGGATCCCGGTAGCAAAGGCTTCCGTAATGAGCGTGGACATATCTTTGCCGTACGTAAGGGCGATCAGGTATACGTCTACGAAAATAGTTGCCCGCATTTTGGTATTAACCTTGAGTGGCAGCCGGATCAGTTTCTGGATTCTGAAAAGCGGCTGATTCAGTGTGCCACCCACGGTGCCCAGTTTCTGATTGAGACGGGGGAGTGTATAGCAGGACCTTGCCCGGGAGACCGGCTGACTGCCCTGGAGTGCGAAGTCATTGAGGGAGTTGTTTACCTGAAATAATACCCATTTAACATGCCATCTACGTTACTTGTGTCCCGTGGGTATCGCTGGTGATATGAACGACGGCATTACCCTGGAGTGTCTCGCAATGCCCGAAGATACAATTGGCTGGATAATGCCAGCACCCCTGGATTGAAAATCGGCAGCTACCCGAAACGAGTCCATGTCACTTTTTGCAGCTTGTACGATTTGCCAGTGACTTGCTCTTTCTTCCATTCGATCACTTCAACATTATCAAGAAAACGATCGCATATCGGGCTGGGCATTTTGCCATACGTCCAATAATCCTTAAGACATTTTTTTTTCCAAATCGATTCAATAGCCAATAGATCATTTTTGAAATCATCAGCCCAGGGTTGCAGGTAACTGTATGCGAGAACGCCAGCGTTCGTTGCCAGTGTTGCCAGTGTTCTGGTGGATATGTTTCTGCCTTCCCGAATGCATTGCACCAGACTTAAGCTGGTGCCCAGGGTGCTAGAAAGAGCCATGACAGCACGGGTTCGCCACTTTTTCAGAATAGAAGAATTAACAACATCAGTACTGAGACTGACGGCCGCTGCCAGACCAACCCCTGCCAAACCTGTTGCCATATTGCCAATATTCATGGCGTCTCCCGTTTTCATTAATGACACCTGATCTGACACTTAAACACAGTAAAAGGTTCCTAAGACCAAATGTTTTATGCATCAATGCTCCTGATCAATTATTTATCAAGGCCTTTGTGTCACACTGAGGGAAAATGATTAGAAGAGATGGACCATGAATTTAGACAACAACATGCTGGTTTCTGATGCCATGCGTAACAGTGTTGCCGGACAGATCGAAGCGCTCAAATCACTGGAAGCCAGAATCAATAGTAGCTTTACTGCAGCCCTCGAGTTGTTGGCCGAGTGCCGTGGACGCGCCATCCTGTTTGGTGTGAAGCAGTCTGGCCTGGTGGGGCAGAAAATCGCTGCAACGCTTGATGCAACAGGCTTGTCTACGCATATACTGAATGCCGCTGAAACCTGGGAAGACAATCTGAGTATGATTGGCCCCGGTGACGTTATTATCATGTTGTCGTACAGTGGCAGGACTGGGGAGCTGCTACGGCTTTATCCGGCAATTCGGCAAATGGGTAACAAAGTGATTGCCATTACCGGTGATCCGGTGGGGCCGGTTGCTGAGCAGGCGGATATTGTGCTGGATGCCAGTGTGGTTGAGAGTCGTGAAGACCGGGAGCAGGCCCCCACGACCTATACCACGGTTTTGCTGGCTATTGGCGACCTGTTGGCTGAAACCCTGATTCGCCGACGCCTGTTCAGTTCCCCGCAAGCGCAGCAAAGTGACCAGAAAATGGTCTGGGTCCGTGATGTGATCCGCCGTGGTGACCTGGCAACAGTAACCCCGGATTGTAGTCTCACGCAGGTCATGCAGACCATGACCAACCATCGAACCAACCTGTGTCTGGTCATGGAAGGCGATTTACTGTGTGGCATTATTACTGATGGTGACCTGCGCCGTAATCTGGCGGGTGTTGAGAATCTTAAGGGTATCAATGCAAGAAATATTATGAATGGTGCACCGGTCTGCGTTCAGGAAAATATCAGTGCTGAAGAGGCCCGGCTGTTAATGAAAGAACAGGGAGTTCATACGCTGGTGGTGAAAGATCGTGACCAGAATGTGGTGGGTCTGCTGAATGGATAAAATTGACCGTGACATATTACGGGAGTTGCAGGAGGATACGACTCCCTCGTTGGCTGAACTGGCTGAAAAAGTCAGTCTGTCTCCAACACCCTGCTGGAAGCGCATTAAGCGTCTGGAGGCTGAAGGCTATATCACAAGGCGTGTCGCCCTGGTCAATCCTGACAAGGTTGGGTTAGGGGTTTCTGTTTTTGTTCATATTAAAACCCGTCATCACAACAGTGAATGGCTGGCGTCTTTTAGCAAGGTGGTGGCCAGCTTTCCGGAAATTGCTGAGTGCTATCGAATGAGTGGTGAATACGACTATTTACTCAGGGTTGTCGTAAAAGATATTCAGTCGTTTGATCGCTTCTATAAGGCACTGGTCAACAGCGTGGAGGGACTGACCGATGTAACCTCCAGTTTCGCCATGGAACAGATGAAGTTCACCACTGCGCTTCCTCTGTAAAGGGAGCAATACGGCTCCCATTATTACAATCTTTGCAGAGATCAGAATCGACAGGCGTTCACAGAGACGAGTTTACCAATCTCCAGGACGGCATCGTCATAATGCAGGTTTGAATCATAAATCATATTATCCAGTTGAACACGGTAATAACCGTTGCTCTGCTTAAAGAGACGGCAGTGTGGCTGTTTCAAATCACTGGCTACATTGACTCTCAGGTTGTAATAGCCCCGACCAAAAAGTTCAACGAAGCTAATGAATCTGTTGTCACCGGGCTTGAGCTGGATGGTATACGTGGAATGGGCCACGGAATCTTCATAGCTGGGCGGTAAATCATTATGGTAAGCAGGTGCTGCAAGGTCAAAAGCCCCGGCTGACAGTACAGTAGTACAAAGTATCAGGGAAAATAGCCTGAACAGTGAGTAGGTGAGTTTCATGGAATCAGTCCTTGTAAATTATTCAATTAGTAAAAATTAAAGGGTTTTCACTAAAAATCAGACTGATAAATTGGAAAATAGTTCCTTATTGAAACATTAAGAGAGTGAATGTAGAGCCGAAATGGTTTCCCGAGCCAGTCAGATTCTTAATATTAGTAATTTAATCAATAGGTTATAGCGTCCTGCTCCTTGGCCCTGTGATGAAGGGCCGGGTCAGGATTTTTTAAGCTGTGCCCAAGGACATCAAAATGTACAGGAGTTCACCGATACGAGTTTGCCAATCAATAAAACGGCATCATCGTAGCTGAGATTGGACTGATAAATGGTGTTGTCCAGTAATACCCGATAATTATCATCGTAGTCATGCTGCCTTAACAGGCGGCAATGAGGGATTCGTTCAGCTATGTCGTTATGGTAAAACGGATACCGCCTGGTTGGCTTGGTTCTATTAACCCTGTTAGTAGTAGCCACTTTGATTCTTATTGACGTATAGCCCTCACTGGAAAGACGAAAGATTTCACTCATACTGATTTCCCTGTCATCACCCGGTTTCAGGTGAATCGTATAGGTAGTTGCATCTTCATAGCTGGGCGGCATATCCAGATACTGGGCAGCAATTGAGAACTGTGCAATTGAACACAGTGACAGCGTCACTATAAATGTCAGTAAACGTTTCATGGGTAGCAGACCATTCATTAAATGAGATTGAATCAGCGGCCACCACAGCAGGGAATAGAACCCCGTATCACAGTCCAATTGACTTTTTATGCTGCAGCAGGAACGCCGTTAGAAAAGTAGACCATTTGGGGAGGATTCGTTTATTTGTTTCGGTTGAAAGGTTTCCCAAGTTGATTGTCAGTATAACTTGCCGCCTTGTCAGAGCAGCGGGACGAGGGACAAGCTATATTAAGGAACTTTGTTAATCGGATGTAGCCGTGAATTCGTCACTGTCTGTAAATGCCCTGACCAGGCGATCGATGGGTAGGGGTGGCAAGCGACCTCCTGATTCTCCAGTTTATTCATCCATTCGAGCTAACGCTATTCGCAACCATTTACCCGGTTGTGCTAATGAGTCGCCCAAAAAAGACATTAATCAAACCCTGTTGGGTAAGAGGAAGGTTGATACTGCGGAGAGTAGCCTGTCCGAGAAGCTGGGTGCCATTCCTGTTATCCGGGTGGGGCTGGCCGAGAGTCCCGGCCAGGGAGACCATTCGGCTGCATTCAGTATCATCGAAGGGCTGGCTCACCTTGGCTTTAAAGGCAGGGTTGAGCTGGTTCTGAAATTTAATGGGGAGGATGAATGGCAGCGGATGAAGGATAAGCTCCGGTTATTCCTGCCAGAATTTAACCCCGGGAATGATGGCGTACAGACTTTGCATTATTCTGGCCTGGTGTGTGAGTGCATTCCTTTTAAACAGTTGGCGGATCATTGCACTATTAACCACAGACCTTTGGAGCAACCCCTTGGTTTCTGGGCCATGAACGGTAACCGCTCATGGTTGGTGTCAAAAGTGGCGATTGTTATCCCGCCCTTCAAATGGAGCAACACGACGCCCAGAATCGAGCGGTGCAATGGCATGCATCAGAACCTGGACCTTCCGGCGCTGGCAAACTATCAGACCGCTTATTTATCGCAAAAACCGGATATCCCGGCGCTAATGAAGGGCGACTCAAGAGCCGCCAGCCTGATAAAAATCCTGAGAGAGACGGAAGCCGGCAGAATTCATTTGCTGCCACTTTATGGTATTCACCATCATGCCCTGGAGCCTGCCCATGACGTGATTATCAGAAGATTGCTGTCAGGGGTCGTGAAAAGCCATACCTCAGAGTTGGAGAAAACGGTTGTTTTGGTATTGAGTCCACTGGCAAGCCTTGAACGGCTCCGGGTATTACAAAAATCGTTGCAGGTGCCATTTTATGATTTGCAGAACAGGGAATGGGAGAACTCTGTTCATGAACCTGTCGAGCTTCTGTATTGTGGCCCGGTACCCAAACCATTATTTGAATGGATCAGCAGTGTTGATCGCCCCCTGATTCAGGAAGGGGCTAACAGCGCTACGTTTATGAATCTGCTGGGCAAGGCTTATCTGCCTTTGCGGCCTGATGGTGATACTCCGCTGCCTGAGCTGCCTGGCTCACCCCCAGCCAAAAAGCAGTATGCTTCTGCCGTGCATAACCCTGTTGCCAGTGTTGAGCGAGCAAGAATTGAGCAGCTTGGCAGAAGCCTCACCCATGATTTGCAGGCATACAACTACTATTCTGTGGCGCTGGACCTGTGTAAAAAGCTAAGGCCATTGTTATCCCCGATAGCAACTCAGGATTTGGTGTCCGGGTTTGCAGGAATGGTTGGCGCCAATCATTTTGCTGAATCACACTTTCGTCCATGTCTCCTGGAAGCGATCACGTATAGCAGTGGGTTGTTGAGTGAAGACCAGCAGGAATGGCTGGCATGCCTCTCTCTGGCCAATAGTCTGTTACCCGGGGCGATTCCTGAAGTCCTTAAGGTAAAACTCATAGGGTGTGGCAAAGAGTTACGAAGAAACAACGTGAATTTGGAGAAGCTGATTGCTTATCGCACTTCAGGTTTAAATATGCCCGATCTCAGATCGCAACTTGCCCCCCTGTCTTTCAGACGTTTTGATGTTTTCAGGGCAACGACTGTGGAGTGTCCTGTGAGTACGGAAGATGCTGGACGCGATATAGATGTGAATGAGTTGGTTGGTGATATTTGTGATAATTTTTCACTCTTGATTCCCACTTTATTTCAGATCCTCAGGGCGGATTTTTCCGATGATGCCTTACTGGCGTCATTGTTCAGGGATGGGGACGGTCGACAAAGTCTGTTGGATAAAATTATTGGGCAATTGTTTTATGGGAACATGACTTATGATGCAGAGATAAGATCGCTTCTTGAGCCAAAGGCAGGCAGCCCTGATGATGACCTGGCGTTGTTTTTGCGAGGTGAGTTTGGAGGGACTTTCTTCCAACAGGTGCGTGAACTGATGATGGAATCCAAAAATAATGCAATTTATTGCGGCCTGGCCAAGTTGACCGGAAAAGACTGGAATCTGATATTATCCGAAGGTGTTGCTACAAATTCAGTCAGTTCTGATCAACTTTAGATTTTGATTTAATGAAGAGCCACTGATTGCTTTTCGTAATTTTTTCATGTTCTCTTTTAACTACTTATGCATCAGCGGATACTTCATAATCGGGCTCCTGAACTTTAACTGCAGCGGGAAGTTTCAGAAACAAATTTTTGTATTCCTTATGCAAATGATTGTGGAGTTTTGAACAATGATCCATAACAGTATTGCCTTGTTTGTCTTTGATATGCATCAGCTTGAAAAATGTTTCAGGACCAAGTCTATGAATTAACAGATCACCGATTTCATCACGGGAAGCTTCACAGGAAAAGAATTTGTGTAGAGGTGTGCAGCCGTCGTTGTCTTTTAGTTTAAGTAACTCAACTAGCGGAAGACCATTTGCAATTAGTTGACATAGCTGCTCCATAATATACTTTTGTGATTTTGGAAACATACTGCCCAAAGAACGTGTTGTTTTTGGGGGAGTTACCAAAAGTACGTGTAAAGGGGTTGAGCCATCGTTTTTCAAACGACCTTGCAAAAATGAGAGTAGTTCATAGTTTTGATTCAGCCATTCAACGGTATTAACGAGTTCGTTCGGATCTATATCTGTACAGTAAAAAAAGTCAGCTTCAAACAGGATATGCAATAAATTTCCACCGGTCGCAGGATTTATTTTTTCAAGAAAGGAGCTGCCCGAATCACCCAGGGTATCAACGATAGCTTCAAGGATATTTTTACAACCAAGCAGATGTAGAGAACGCTCATCCTTTAAAGATAATAAGAATTCCTTTATTTGTTCCTCACTCATCATGCTAATCATTCCCTGGAATATCTGCTTATTCAAGAGGGCTTCCTTTTTTACGGTTTTCTTATCTCTAATGTCTCGGAATTTATCAGGAAAATTTATTTTGTGGTAAGCTATGTCAAATCGATTCAGGGCTGTGGTTAGGGGACACTTTTTTTCTTGTTGCGGTCTTGTAGCCCATTTAACAAAAGTATCTTTATTGCCTGATTCCTTCTGCAATGTAATCAGGTGAGGAAGTTTTTTCGTCAAGGTTTTTTCATTGTAGAGACTATGTTCAAGTGTATAGATAACAGATTCTGTGCATTGGGATGGAGTTTTCTGACTGAAAAAATGTTCAATATCCGCCTTTGTTTTCTTACCAATATTCAATAAAAAACATTTGCGATTATTGTCAGATAGGTCGCGTTTTAATTCTGAATCACTTATTTGTTTGAAGTAATAGTCAGCATCGTCAAAGCGTCCGGCTGCTAAGGCATGGCTGTTCAATTCAGCAGCAAATGAATTTCGCAAGGCCTCGTTAAGGGTGTTCTCGAACCTGTTTTTGATGCATTGCCACTGGTCCTCATCATCAAGTATGTGCTGCAACAGGGTTGACTGGTGTTTGGTTTTGTAAAGCAGTAGTTTAATTTGTAATTCCGGATCCGCAATCTTGTTCCAGAGAAATGCAGCAAAGCGCATATCATCCCTGTTCATGGCATCTACAATTGGAGTTTGCTCTTGTGCCCGTGTCATGTATTTATGTTTGGTACTGTCGGTTGTCTGATCCCAAATAGATCCATCACCAGCAATGATCAGATCCTGTTGGTTATCATCCATATCACGCAGCATGTACTCTATATTTTTTTCATCAGAGTCAAGATGCCACTTTTGAAAGAAGGAGTGACCTTCCAATGTGCAAATCGAAAACACCTGCAACCTGTGTAATGGATTACAGAATGCCATACAGAATTTGACAGCGTTATCAGGCTTCTCAAGTTCAAGGCACTTTTGTATCAGTGAATCACCCGTTTCCGCTTGCGCTGTAAAAAGGTCAGCTTTCTGACCATCATCCAACGTTTCAGTTAATATAAACATCAATTCATCACTAGAGTAGTGTTGGTTTGAGCAGGCCCATAGCAAAGGCGATTTATTGGATTTTCCGGTAAAAAGTAGAGCGTCAAAGCGTTCCTGACTGGTCAGGGTATTTAACAGGTATGTAATACGATCATGGTATTCTTCTTTAGTGAGCTGGAACTCTCCATAGGGCTGTATAAGATCATTGCACATGAACTGTAGTAAGCTTTGATCCATGTCGGGACTCCCCGTCAGGAGTTTTTTTATCAATTGCTTGTTTTCATGAATGACGGTCTCCAACAGATAGGCATTTTTGTTATAAAGACAGGTAAATGCAAGGGGAGAAGCAAGATCATTAATGGGTTGGGTGACCATCTCCAAAAGGGTTTGCCTATCTAATTTCTCTTCCAGCTTCCTGAATAATGGCTCATCCATAACACAGCTTACTGAATGTAATAACGTTAATTTGTCATTGAAAGATTCTAAAAGTGCATGCCGGAGTTCTTCCGAGGGTAGCCGGTCAAATAAAACCCGGTAAAAAATACTGCCTGCCTTTTGGGAGGTGCAGGCCAATTCCAGAAGTGAATCCGGATATCCACATTTTCCCCCTGATTGGGTGGGGCGGGTAACAGTGAACAGGCTTTTAATCTGAGCATCACTGAGATTATTTAACTGGGCCTCAATGTTCAGGGTGTTTTGTTTCGCAAGGGAATGATAGATACACTCGAAATGATCACTCCATGGAAGCATTTTGTTGGGATTGTTGTTTTTAGAGTAGAAAAAAGGTGTGAAACTAGTGACTGACCTGCCATTGATTTTCTCTTCAGGGCAGCATCTGACAGCAGAGTTTAATGATTGCTGCTTGCATGGGGGCGAATCATCTGAGGCTCCTACCTTCAGTACCCTTTTTGATCCTTTAAATGTAACCTCTGCTTCTGAATTCGTAACCTCTTCTGATCCAGTATATGAATTCACTGGGAGACTTGAAGTTAAACGAGTATGCATAGAGAAACTTCCCTTTTATGATTAATAAAGAGATCTGATGAAAGTAAGCTAGATGATGAAATATCACTAAGCTGGATAGGCTAACATAATGATTTTTAATTTGTTTTAATAATTTGTCAGGTTTTTAGACTCTTAAAATCGAGAATGGTTCAATGAAACCAATAAAGAACAAGGTGAAGCAGTCTTTGCTGATTGGGCAGGATAAAGCGGTGGATTTTGCCAGGTCAGCAGCCAGTTCCCTGGAAAATGGCGTCGACCGGCTGCTTAACCGGCGAATGACACTGGGAGTGACCGGCTTCAGTGGCAGTGGCAAAACTACCCTGATCACCAGTCTTATTCATCAGTTACAGCACTATCCTGATGCCCTTCTGGCTGCCTTCCCCCCGGTTCTGCAGGATCGTTTATTGGGGGTAAAACTGTCCGCTCTGAATGGTGCCACACTGTTTCCTTATCAGCGGGGTATTGACGCTTTATCAAGAGGGCGGTGGCCGGAAGCTACAAGGGATGAGTCTGGCTGTCTGCTGGAGATCAAGTTCCGTCAGCCACCCGGGTTATTGCGCCGGGGAAAACCGGGGATCAGTCGTCTTTATCTGGAGATTCGTGACTATCCGGGGGAGTGGCTGCTGGATCTGCCGCTACTGGCCATGGATTACCGTGCCTGGTGTGGGCAATGTCACGCCCTTTTTGACAGTGCCATGCGCCGGTCTATTGGCCGGAGTTTTATCGAAAAGCTGAAGTCCATTAATCCTCTGGAGACCATTTCCGAGCTGGAACTGCAAGTACTGTGGCAGGAACAACTGACCTTTCTCAAGGCTTGTCAGCAGGCGGGTTTGACCATGATTCAACCCGGACGCTGGCTGCATGCCGCACCTTCAGGTGAAGAGAGTAAACTGCCGTTTATCCCCCTGCTGGCCATCATTGGCTGTTCAGAAGATCAGTTGGATGAAGCTGTGGAGGGTTCTTTATTCAAAGTGTGTGAAAGGCATTATCAGCGTTACCTGGAAACCCGGGTCAAACCCTTTTATCAAAATACCTTTCAGAAGGTGGATCGACAGCTGGTGCTGGTGGATGTGCTCAAGTCGTTGAACCGTGGCCAGGAAGCGTTTGATGATCTTCGCTTCTCGTTGACTCAGGTACTGCAAAGTTTCGATTATGGGCGCAACAGCCTGCTCAGACGATTAATTCAGCCACGCATTGACCGGGTCGTTTTTGCCGCCAGTAAAATTGATCAGGTACTGCCTGACCAGCATGAAGCCGTGAGGGGGCTGACAGCAAACCTGGTTCAGGAGGCCAGGCGCAGAGCGGAGTTTAATGCGACGGATGTCCGCTGTGAAGCGGTTGCCGCCGTTCGCTCAACGACATATATCGATTATCAGGGGCACCAGGCTCTGCAGGGGATGACGGAGCAGGGGCCGGGAGTGATACTGCACCCGGATATTCCGGAACAGATTCCGGCGCTGGATGACTGGCAGGCTCTGGGCCAGTGGCAACTGCACCGGTTGATGCCGCCCGGGGGGCTGCAGTTGGTCGCTGGTGGCCGATTACCCCATATTCGTCTGGATAGCATTCTTAATGATCTGCTGGGAGACCGGTTTTCATGACCCGACATCACGATCCATACTTTATCCCTCTGGAACCAGAGCAACCCCTGGAGACTCCGGAGTCCATCAGTGATGGTTTCCAGGATCCGGTGTTGCAGGGACCTGAGCTGGCTGCCAAACCACTGCGCTTTATCAGGTCGGCATGTTACGGGCTTCTGACCCTGCTGTTGATATTGGTGCTTTGGCAAACGGTGGAACTGGGCCTTTTTCTCCATCAACTGCATTGGTCTTTGGCCTTAGTGTTTGCCTTGCTTTTTCTGGCCCTGGCGGTCACTGTCGTTAAAGCCGTGGTGGAGTTTTTCCTGTATCAACGGGACTTCCGACAGATCACCGAACTACAGGCGCAGGCTGCACAGTTTCGAGACCAGAGAACGACAGTACTAACCAGCCAATGGACCGGGCAGTTGAGTAAGCTCTATCAGGGTAAGCCCCAGCAGATGCTGCTGCAACAAGTGTTGTCTGAGATGCCGGATTACAGTGATGACAGCGAGCTGCTGGCTTACCTGGATAGCCATTTTTTCCAGACACTGGACCAGCGAGCACTTGCCTGTATTTCACAACATAGCCAGCAAGTCGCCTTGATGGTGGCTCTCAGCCCATTTGCCGCTGTTGATATGCTGCTGTCGGTCTGGCGCAGTATCCGGATGCTCGATGAGATCTGTCAGGTCTACGGTGTCAGGCCTTCATTGCCTGCCCGTAGCCACCTGTTAACCATGGTTCTGGAACAGATGGTGCTGGCTGGTGCTACAGAACTGCTGTCTGATCAGCTATCAGACTTTACTTCCAACCGGTTGCTTGGCGTGGTCAGCTCCCAGGCTGCCAGCGGGGTTGGCGTCGGTATCTATTCCGCCCGCATGGGGCTCAGGGCCATGGCGCTCTGTCGTCCAATTCCTTATGCTGATGGTCAGAAACCTGGTATTGGTCGTTTAGCCAGAAGTATTCTCGCTGCCATGGACGCCCGGTTTCGGACTATGGCTGATCCCGGAAAAAAAGCAGAATAGTTTTATTCCCACCTCATTGAAGGAGCACCTGCAGCTACAGGTTGCTCCTTAATCTCTATTCCCAATGACGTCTGCATTTTCACTGAGAAACTGACTCTGTTCAGTGGACTATTACGGTCTATTAAAGATTAAAAAGCAATCAAAGCTATGGATAAATACGATCAAAGGGTATTATTTATTCAATATAATGATTTCGATAAACACATAAAGAGCTGTTAGTTATTAATTGATAGGATGCTGCCCTTAACTGGCATTTCCGGGGGAGTCTCAAAAGGCATGGGCCGACCAGCAACAGCAAAGATAAACCTTGATGCACTGCGTCATAATTATCGTATTATCCAACAACTGTCTGCCAGGGGCACTGGTAATGGTCAGGTGATGGCGGTGGTCAAGGCGGACGCCTATGGCCATGGTGCAACAGCCTGTGCAACCGCGCTGGCGGATATTGCCAGCGGGTTTGCCGTTGCCTTTATTGAAGAAGCCCTGGAACTTCGTGCTGCTGGCATCAAACAACCCATACTGCTGCTGGAAGGTTTCTTTGAACCTTCAGAACTGGAAATGATTGACCAGTATCGTCTGGATACGGTGATCCATCATCAGTATCAGATTGATGCATTAGTCGCCCACCGTCCCAAACATCCGGTAAGGCTGTGGCTGAAGATGGATTCCGGTATGGGGCGGGTTGGTTTTGCTCCTGATGAGTACCGCAAAGTCTGGGAACAACTCAATGACCTCCCTTTTGTCAAAGACATTGTGTTGATGAGTCATTTCGCCTGTGCCGACGAGCCGGGCAGTGATCATGCACAACAGCAGCTGACAACGTTCAATACTTATACCCATGGCCTGCCTGGTGAGCGCAGTTTCTGTAACTCTGCCGGGCTGGTTGCCCTGAAAGAAGTGCAGAGTGAGTGGAATCGTCCTGGTCTGCTGCTGTATGGGGTTTCTCCATTTGCGCAAATTCATGATATCCAGCAAACAATAAAACCGGTGATGGAACTGAGTTCAGCCATCATCAGCATCAAAACCATCCCTGCCGGAAGTTCCGTGGGTTATGGCAGTCAGTGGATCGCCCGGAGAACCACCCGGATCGGTGTGGTGGCTATCGGCTATGCAGATGGTTACCCCCGCCATGCCGCCAATGGTACACCGGTGTATATTAACGGCTGCCGTGTACCGCTGGTGGGCAGAGTATCCATGGATATGCTGACGGTGGACTTAACCGATTTGCCCGATGTGCAGATAGGGGACCGTGCCATCCTGTGGGGAGATGACTTGCCTATTAATGAGGTGGCAAAGGGTGCAGATACTATTCCTTATCAGCTGCTTTGTAATTTGAACCGTGTTCCTGTGCTATATCACGGCATTCTCATCCCTGAGCAACTGGATTTTGATCAAATGGAGATCTGATACCAATGCTATTTGCAAATTTCTGAAGCGGAACTTTTTCCCAAACCTATGCTCTGAAGGAAGGGAAAAAAGTAAAGGCATAATCATGAACGCTGCAAATGCTATTATTGATCGTTTTGTCAGTTTTTCTGATTATCAAAGGTCAAGTGAATTTGTAAAAAATCCAACAGCCAATATATTCAGTCCGTTACGAAAAGTAAGTTCAGAGCCTGCAAGAAATAATTATTTACCATTGAGTCACGACTTAAAATTTGAAATTGCCAGTTATCTTAATTTGAAGGACTTTATCGCCTTTAGTTCAATCAATGTTGATAATTATTTTTCGCTTAGATCGGACGACCTTTTGGTAAGAAGAGTTCTTGAAAATGAACCGCAGGTAGTATTCTTTGAAAGACTCAATGATTTAAAACAAAAAGCACGACAATATCCCTTCGAAATTAATGGGCCAATTGAATTGAATGAGAATCATCACGCAATAATACCGCCTGTGGCCACATCTCCCGGGCCTGCACGACTTATCTTAAAGAAAGATCCTGTATACTATAAATATCAATCAGCTAATTTTGTTAAATTATTTCAATGTCTATGTACGCTTGCCAATGATGATTCAACGGATGTCTTTTTTAGAGCACATATTTGTTCGTTAACAATAGATATTAATAACAGGATGAGTTTAAAATACGGTAAAAAAACTGAAGGTGCTACACTTCGCGCGTTATATTTTATAGAGATTGCATCAAAAGTAAACCAACTGATAAGTATTGAAGAAAAAGATAAGAAGCTACATACATTAGCCAATATGATTGAAAATAATGAAATTATAATAGCTAATCTGAGTGAAGTTTATTATTTTAAATCAGTATTAAGAAATAAGAACGAGTTTGATTGGGAAAAGTTTATTGATTATCTGCGAATAAAGAAGAATAAAAAACTGGAACTTTCCGATCTTTAGGCTGTCCACGATCTACTTTTTATGGTATCCAACAAAAAATAAAACTGGCGATGAAGTGGGGATTTGACTCAGGATTTTCATTGATCAATTCGAAGCGGAACTTTTTCCCAATCTGATGATCAAACCAATATGGAATTGCAGAAATGTAGGCATAAGTATGAATTCTGAAAATGCCATTGTTGATAGTTTTGCCAATATTTCTGAGTATCATAGGTCAAGTGAATTTGTAAAAAATCCAACAGCTAATATATTCACCCCGTTACGAAAGGTGAAATCAGAGCCTGCAGAAAACAATTATTTGCCATTCTCCCAGGAATTAAAATTTAAAATTACCCAACACCTTAATTTGAAGGACTTTCTCGCCTTTAGCTCAATCAATGTGGATAATTACCTTTCTCTTAGATCAGACGATCTTTTAGTAAAATTGGCTTTTAAAAACAAACCAAAAGTAAGAATTCTTGAAAGGCTTGAGGATTTAAAACAAAAAGCAGAAAAATACTCTTTTGATATTGATGAAGAAATTAAAACTGATCAGTCTCTGAATGTAATTATACCGGCTATTGCCCTATCTCCGGGTCCGGCAAGACTTATCATAAAAGATATTTTTGGCATTAATGACTATCAACCATACGATTTTGTTAAATTATTTCAACAACTATGCATGCTCGCCAAGGGTGATTCATCGGTAACTGAGCACAAACGACCGGAAGATTCTACAGATGATCCTCTGCAGCCTGATAGAGTTGCTGAAATGACGACAGAAATTGAGGTTTTATCAGTCAACAATGAGCAGTTAGATTCTACATGCAATCCTCTACAGCCTGGTAAAATTGCTGAAGTCATGACAGAAACTGAGGTTTTACCAGTCAAAAATGTGCAGTTAGATCCAGCGGATGTCTTGTTTACAGCACATATTTGTTCATTAGCGATAGATATTAATAACAGAATGAGTTTAAAAGGTGAGACATATGCCACAACATTTGCTTTGTCTTTTTTAAACATTGCATTACAGGTTAAGCAAGTAATAAAAACTGAAGATAAAACTGATAAGGTGGATTCATTAGCCAATATGATTGAAAATAATAGAATTCACCTGGGCAGAATGAGAAAGGCACATTTTAATCGAGTATTAATTAATAATAAAGATGAGTTCGATTGGGACACATTTATTAATGGTCTGACTAAGTAGTGAACCAATTCGGAACTTTTCGACCTAAAGGCTGTCCACGCTCTGCTTTTTGCAAAAAGTCAGATGACCAATTCTCAAGACTGGCTACGCCTGTCACGGGAACTTACTGGTGAAATCACGAGGTGACCGGTCAGTGAACGGTGTTTCCGGAGGTATCGTATATCCACAGGCTGCTCAACCCAACGGGGCCAATGAAGCTGCGGCTACCCTGGCTGCGAGAGTGACTGCATTTGGGCGGCGTTGTTGTCTGAATTCTACTGTCGGGTTATTGGGTGGGTATGTTCTGATGGTTAGTGGTGGTGTGGGCGGTGGTTTTCTCTATTCCCACTCCCGGGGGCTGGAGGCGAATGAGGTTGATACACAAGTTAATGTCATCTACGGTGCCCTGACCGGTTTAATGGTATATGCCGCAGGGGTGTGTTGTGTATTTGCCTGTAAAAAGGCTATCGGTGCAAGGTCTGTTGAGTCTGTTCAGGAACCTTTACCGCTGACGCTGATGGATCAAAATGGCTCACACAGCAGCTAACCCGGATATTTCATAAACATATTTGAGGTGTGAACACACGTCTTGTTCTCCCTGTTTCTGGCCACTATGTCATTGTTGCAGAAAGCTACAGGAGAACGAGCCCTAAGTCATCAGCGGCTTCCGGTAATACTTGAAAAATAAAGGAAACTCATACCAGTCACTTTACCTGCCAGGAATCGCGTGAGAGAAAATGCTTGCTAATTTTGGAACTATATTACCGATTTTCAGTCTAACTCAATTATTGGGTCTACAGTTGCCCTTAATTTGATTGCACAAATCAATACTAATTTCACGATAATTTAAGGAGGCTGAAATGGATGGTGCCATTGAAACATTCTGTGCTCGGGTAGTGAGACACGATTCTCTTATTATGAAGGAGTGTGGCATTAATGAAGAATCGAAACAGCTGGTCTTTGGGCTAGCAGTTCGTAAAGTTGATAATGATTGCCTGCTTAAACAACTGGAAAAGTATCCATCCCTTAGGCATATAGTTGGCAAAAAGGTTGTCAAAAAAGAGGATGTGTCACGATATTGTATCAATCTGGCTAATGAGACTGAACAAAGATTGCCTGGCAGGGTAACACTGGTTACTTGTAATGAGGGATTATTGAGATGGGTAGAGCGTAAAGATGACCTTGTCCCCTATGGGATAGTGAGCTCTGTGGACCCGAACATGCAATTTCATAGAGGTATTGCAAAGGTTATCAAAGAAAAGTTTGGTGGCAACAATAGTAACTATGTTCAGGTGTCTCAGCAGCCCGGGAATCTTATCAGAAACGGTCAATGTTTTACTTATGACTGTACTCGTGGTCACAAACCACCTGAATTCAAAAATTGTCGGGCAGTTCACAATGTGTTGGTTCCTTTAGCGGGTGATGGGGAGTTTGCAGAAAAGCTTGAAAAAACGTTTTTTGAGTTATTTAAAGCGGCTGAAACCAATCAACTACGTCGGATTTACTGCCCTCTGCTCAGTTGTGGTCTTGCGGGTGGCACAGGAAAAGATTTGGCAGAAGCGATTTCGAAAGCCAAGGCTAAATTTGAATCAACAGGCAGGCAAGCACCAGAACTGATTCTGGTGGGCAGGTCTTCTGCAGCCAGTGACCGGACAGCATGCCGAGACTTTGCAAGTCGCTGGGATGTGCTGGCTCAACGCAATTCTGCAACAGGTTCACCGGTTCGCAGTGTAACAACGCCCGCTGCAATGAGCAGCTCCGCGGCTGTGGCCACGGCAATTAACACGGCAGCAAGCACAGGCCGTGCTGACAAGGAGGCAACGACAAAGCTGATTCCTAATCAGCTGGAAATAGCAATGCACCCTGATAAAGGTATGTTTGGTCGTGCCAGAGAACTCTCGAAACAAGGAAAACCATTCGATCTGGTCAATGCTGCAAATTGTGAAATGAGACATAGCGGGGGTGTCGCAGGACAATTTTCAAGTGATCTTGGCGCTCAATTTAACCACGATACCAGCATTCATAAGGTTGGAACTGGCAAGTGTTATACCACCGGGCCCTATGGATATGCCACTGATTCCACCCGTGGTTTGCGCCATTGCCAGCATATTCATAACGTGGTTGCCCCAAATAAGAAAGATTATGATGCGAGTGTTAACCGTTCTGGTGCAGGGGTAGAAAAGTATCAGCTGGATTTCACCAATGCTTTTGTTTCACTGCTCCTTGGAGCCAGTAACAATGGCAGCAATACCATTGTCAGTTGTTTTATAGGCTGTGCAATTTTTGGTGGCAGTGGTGAGGATATGGCCCGTGCGCTCCATGCGGCTTATCAGGATCCTCGTATACAGAAGTTATCCAAAGTACCCAAATTAATACTCGTGGGTTGGGATAATAAGAATAATAAGGATAAGGAAGTACACGACGATTTTATTAAAGCTTTCAAGAGCCTGAACGCGGCTAAACCGGTACATTTACCCACGGGGATAACACCTGTCGGTACCCACCCGGCAGGTGTTTCTGGCACTATGCTTGCCGTAGGACATGGTGCAATCCCAAAGAAAACCGCCTCTTATTTCCAGGCAGCCCAATCGGGAGCGGTCAGATCTGAACCAGCAGTGCCCTCAAGGTCTCAGCCTCAATCCCGGGTTTCAACGCCAGCCGATTCGCCCATACCAAAAAGCGCTGCCAGGCTGTTTAGTCATCCGGTTGGGGTGCTTGCCTTTGCTCGGAGATACTATGGCAATAGTGAGCCATTTTCACTGGTAAATGCCGTGCAGAAACCTGATGATCTGCTGAAAACTGATGTGGCGCTTCAGGGGGGGGGCGTAGGGGGGTATATAGAGCACATGCTCATAGACGGCGGTCAGGCTACCTTCATTCGCAAGGGATACTATCAATGTCAGGCATGGCTTTATAAAAAGACTGACGGCTTTAAAGGCTGCCAGAAAATTCATTCGGTGCTCTTTCCAAAAATAACGGATATAAGTGGGTTTTCGCAGCAGCTGGTAACGTTAATCACCAACGCTGCTCGGGAAGAAAGGCTGGTGTTCCCACTGCATAAGCTTGAAGAGGCTACAGATAGTCAGCTCAAAGCTGTACTGAAGCAGGTTTATTCAGATCCTCAGGTATTATCGATGGCCAGGCAAGGGACGCTGCCAAAACTCTATTTTGTCGGTAAATAAAGGCAAGGTGTCGTTGATGCCGGGTGATGCTTTTACACAAACGACAACGGGTTGGGACAAAGGCCATCCAGGGAGCAGGCGTTTCTTGTCGCACGAGCTTGATGTAGCCAGACTGAGTGTGACTCAGGCTTTCGGGGTGAGGACGTCAAGCAGAAATGCACGTCGGGACAGTCCCGGAGCATCCGGGTCTGATAAACGTTGAGGAACGAATTAAAAAGCCGGATGAGATCCGGCTTCTGATTATCATGTTAACTGGTGCCAAACCTTTCCAGGCTGGCCCTTCTTTCCCTTTCGGAGCGGCGCATAAACCACCAGCCAAACAGGGCTGCCAGAGAGACCACCAGAATAATCAGTGTCGCCATGGCGTTAATTTTCGGTGAGATACCCAGGCGCACCGAAGAGAATACCACCATTGGCAGAGTGGTCGAGCCCGGGCCGGAGACAAAGCTGGCAATCACCAGATCATCCAGAGACAGGGTGAACGCCAGTAACCAGCCAGCGGCTAACGATGGGGCAATGGTTGGAATCGTGATCAGAAAGAACGTCTGCAGTGGTGTTGCACCGAGATCCATCGCCGCCTCTTCAATAGAGCGATCTACCTCCCGCAACCTGGCACTAACGACAACAGCCACATAAGCGGTGGAGAAGGTGACGTGGGCGATCCAGATGGTCAGCATGCCCCGTTCCATGGGCCAGCCGATCAGGTCGGCCATGGTGACAAACAGCAGCAGCAGCGACAGGCCGGTAATCACATCGGGCATCACCAGGGGAGCCGTCAACATGCTGTTGAAGGCGGTTCTGCCACGGAATTTGCCAAAGCGGTCAAGGGCAAAAGCCGACACCGTACCCAGAATGACCGCCATGGACGCGTTATAGAAAGCAATTCTCAAGCTGATCCATACCGCGCCCATCAGTTGTTCATCCTGAAACAGCTCCACGTACCATTTGGTTGAGAAGCCCGCCCAGACGGTCACCAGTCGTGAAGCGTTAAAGGAGTAAAACACAAGGATAAACATGGGCAGATAGAGGAAGGTCAGCCCAAGTATCAGCATGATGGTGGAAAAGCCCGGTGTTTTGATTCTTCCCAGGGTGCTTGTGCGTTCAGTTGCTGTTTCTGTAGAAAGCGTCATTACAGGCTGGCCTCCAATTGTTTCGCCTGCTGGCGATTGAAGAAGGCGATGGGCAAGCACAGGATCAACAGCATGATCATGGCCAGGGCACTGGCCAGCGGCCAGTCACGATTGTTGAAAAACTCCTGCCAGAGCACTTTACCGATCATCAGGCTCTCAGGCCCACCCAGCAGCTCAGGAATCACGTATTCACCCACGGCAGGGATAAAGACCAGCATACAGCCTGCGACAATGCCACCCATGGACAGTGGCAGTGTAACCCTGAAAAAGGTTTCCCATGGACGACAGCCCAGATCATTGGCCGCCTCCAGCAGTGATTTGTCCAGCTGGGTCAGGTTGGCATAAATAGGGAGCACCATAAAGGGCAGATAGGCATAAACGATGCCTATATAAACGGCAATGTTGGTGTTCAGGATCTGCAGGGGCTGGTCAATCAGGCCACACCACATCAGCAGGTTGTTCAATAACCCGTTATTTTTCAGTATTCCCATCCAGGCGTATATGCGGATCAGGAATGAGGTCCATGATGGCAGTAGCACCAGCATGAGCAGGAAACTTTGTTTTCTTCCCGGTGCCTGAGCCATGGCGTAGGCCATGGGATAGCCCAGTAGAAGGCAGAAAAAGGTAGCAACCAGGGCCAGCCTGATCGAGGTCAGATAGGCCTGCAGGTACATCTCATCCTCGGCCAGGAACAGGTAGTTGCCCAGATTTAAATTCAGTGTCAGTACTTCATCAAAGTACTCAAAGATGGCCGAATAGGGCGGAATGGCAATTTCTGCCGATGAAAAGCTGATCTTGACCACAATCAGGAAGGGGACAAGAAAGAATAACAGTAGCCAGAGATAGGGGACGCCAAGAACGAGGCGACGTCCCCACAGCTCCCTTAAGGCGTTTAGCCTCTCTGGTCCACACGCTATCGCGGAGGCACCTTTTGTTAACAGGTTGGACATGACAGATTCCACACAATATCCGTTACCAGTGGCTTACATGTACGACGGTAAGCCTGAATAGTTTACAAAATAGAAAGCCTTCGGCTTTTAGCCAATGGAAAGCCTTCAGACTGTTCTTAAACACGAAAAATATTGAATAAGGTTAGCGGTGATTGATCAGCTATTCAGGACGACACCACTGTCATCATCCCAGCTGATATAGACTTCATCACCCCAGGTCGGGTTGTCGGCGGTCCGGATCACATTCGCCATGTTGGACTGTACCGTCATGCCCGACGGAAGCCGGATATGATAAACCGAATGTCCTCCCAGATAGGCAATGTCGTGTACCACACCCTTGCTCCAGTTGTAGTTCCCTTCCGGTTGCTCCCGGGTCACCATGGTTTTTTCAGGACGCACGGCAATCCAGACTTTGCGGTCTTCCAGTGGTGCCATGATACCGTGGCCAATGTAGATCGGCTGTTGCACCTGTTGCGATTGAATGATGACGTAACCCGCTTCTTCTTCGGTGATTTCTCCTTCAAACATATTGACGGAACCAATGAATTCGGCGGTCATGCGGCTGTTGGGGTTTTCGTAGATATCGATAGGGGTACCCACCTGGACAATCCAGCCGGCATCCATAATGCCAATGCGCTCGGCCATGGTCATCGCCTCTTCCTGATCGTGGGTCACCATAATGCAGGTGACGCCTACCTCTTCGATGATATCCACAACCTCAAGCTGCATGCGGCTGCGCAGCTTCTTATCCAGCGCACCCATGGGCTCATCCAGCAACAGCAACTTTGGCCGCTTTGCCAGGCTTCTCGCCAGGGCTACACGCTGGCGCTGACCGCCGGAAAGCTGATGGGGTTTACGGCGGGCATACTTTTGCATATGCACCAGTGTCAGCATCTCCTCGACACGCTGGGCAATGATGTCTTTGGGCAGGCGGTCCTGCTTTAAGCCAAATGCCACATTTTGTTCCACGGTCATATGAGGGAACAGGGCATAGGACTGAAACATCATATTGATGGGGCGCAGATACGGTGGCAGATGAGTAATATTCTGCCCATCCAGATAAATTTTGCCCTCAGACGGTGTTTCAAAGCCCGCCAGCATCCGCAGTAATGTGGATTTTCCAGATCCAGAGCCACCCAGCAGTGCGAAAATCTCACCCTTTTTAATATTCAGACTGACATTATCAACAGCGATAACGTCATCGAACTTTTTGGTGACCTGGTCGATTTTGACCAGGATCTCATTGCCTGAGCGACTTTTTGTCGCAGGTGTCGAAAGCGTCGACGGCGTTGGGGGATGTTTCGGGGAGGCAGATGCTGTACTCATCTAAAATTTTCTCCAGCCCGGAATATAAAGAACAGGGTAGAACCCGGTGAGTGTGCTTTAATAGGCTCTGTTGACATAAGTTTATCGTTAGAAACTCAGGTTCGCTTGTGGCGACCATGAGTTCTTTGCTTATGAAAAGAGCCTTCAAACCCTCAAGGAAGTGAAAAGCCCGCGCATTGTCCATAAAAATGCAGGGATTGAAAATGATTTTGCGATAAACCCTGATGGAGGATATTAGTAATCCTCACTTGCAGATTCATCATTGGTACCCTAACCTCCCTCTGCTGAAGGGGAGGTGATTTACCCATTAGATATTAGAATAACGGTTGTCTTAATCAGGATCTGTCCTAAAAAAGATGAATACAAAGCTCACTAATCCCTATTGCTATTGTGTTCCACTTTTCCTGGTGCCTGAACACGCATTGTCAATAAACGACTGAAATCATGAGAAGCCGAAAAGAAGTTGTTCGCCAGTTGGATCGTATCGATCGTAATATTCTCCGCACCCTGCAAGAGCAAGGGCGTATATCGTATGTAGAGCTGGCGGATAAGGTCGGGCTGAGTACGACGCCGTGTATGGAACGGGTCAAGCGCCTGGAAAGGGAAGGTATTATTCAGGGCTATTCTGCACGCCTGAACCCGAAGTATCTTCAGGCAGGGCTTCTTGTGTTTGTGGAAATCAGCCTCTATACCAAATCCGCTGATATTTTTGATGACTTTCGCAAAGCGGTCATCAAGCTGCCAAACGTGCTGGAGTGCCATCTGGTCTCTGGTCACTTTGACTATCTGGTCAAAGCCAGGATTTCAGAGATGGCCTCTTACCGTGAGCTGTTAGGGGATATTCTTCTGAAGTTGCCAGGGGTCAGGGAGTCCAAGAGCTATATCGTGATGGAAGAACTCAAGGAAACGCTTAGCCTGCCAATTGCAGATTAACTGTTTCCTGGCTTGTTTAAGATTGTTTGTGAGTGCTTACTTATACTCTGATCAGCTTCAGAAAGGTATCTAACCTTCCTGAAGTTCGCCCGCTACCTGATAATCCCTTATGTAGTAGTTCAATGCGACTTCGTCCTGATCTTCGATACTGCGTAAAACAAAACCTGCGGCGAAATCAGCCTGTTCACTGACGGTTTGACACCAGACGCACTCTGCACTCATGGATACTCGATAAGCACCTTCCTGTGGCCCTGGCAAGATCAGTGTGACATTCCGGGTTTCTGATGGCCTGACACCCTGATTGGTCAGTATGCTGAATCCTCCTTTTGAGACATCTTCAAGAATGCCGATAGACAAACCGGTGTCGTTATCCAGCACTTCTGCGGTTTTTTCCAGTGTTTTTCTGGGAAATCGACGCTTTTCTTGTTGTGTTTGCGACATTTTGGCCTCCATGGATTAGAGGGAAGGAAGAACTAAGTTATCACCTTTTGTTTTCAAAATGCATCTTTTACCTGTTTTGCCAAAACAGGTTTTTATGAAAACGTGCTTTATGGCTGGTGAGATTTTAAGTCAATTAGTTGATTTAAATAGCGGCCAATGGCGGCAGAGCATGACGTTTCCTAAAACTTATTGACTGTTGACAACAGGACTTAACTTCCTCTGTAATCGAATAAGGCGTTATCAGAAAGCCTGGTTGTTGATAGAGCTTTAACCGCTGACTGTGATTAAAGTTCTACCATATAAAACAACAATAAACAGCCACGTCTGTCAGCTTGCCCTAACCCCGGGATGCCGATAGACAGGGCACTAAACCAGAGCCTGCTGCTCTGCAACATACGGAGGGATCCCGTCATGTTCAGACAGATTGCCGAGGCGCGTATCAACGATCTTCATTGCAAATTTGATGAAGAATCCGGCCTCAAATCCGTCATCGCTATTCACAGTACCCGCAGAGGTCCAGCCCTCGGTGGGTGTCGAATCATTCCCTATTCTTCCCCTGACGAAGCCATCACTGATGCCATTCGCCTTGCCCGTGGTATGAGCTACAAATCAGCACTGGCTGGCCTGGATCTCGGGGGCGGCAAAGCGGTCATTATGGAACCGGAAGGAGACTATGACCGGACAGCGCTTTTCAAAGCGTTCGGGCGTTTTCTCAATGAGCTTGGCGGTCGTTATGCAACGGCTATGGACAGTGGCACAACGGTGGCGGATATGGACACCATTGCTACTCAGTCAGCCCATGTGACCTGTACTTCATCCGGTGGCAGCCCGGCACCTTTTACCGCTGAAGGGGTTTATTATGGAGTGCTTGCCTGCCTTAAAGCCCATCCTTCTCTGCCAGATAATCTGAAAGGTTTAAGGGTCGCTGTTCAGGGGCTGGGTAATGTTGGCTATGCCCTTTGTCAGCGACTGTTTAACGATGGGGCACAATTGATTGTTGCCGATATCAATCAGGATCGTGTTGATCAGTGTGTCCGGGAGTTCGGTGCCAAAGTGGTTGCACCGGATGACATATATTCGGTGCCCTGCGATCTGTTCAGCCCCTGTGGCCTTGGCGGCATCCTCAATAGCGACACCATTGGCAAGTTACAGTGTGCTGCTGTTGCCGGCTCAGCCAATAACCAGCTGCTGACTGAGGAAGACGGTATTGCCCTCTTCGACCGTGACATTCTCTTTGCCCCGGACTACCTGATTAATTCCGGTGGATTGATTTTTGTGGCCATGACTTACCTGCAAAGCAGTCAGAGTGATATGCACCGTCGCCTCCGTGGCATTCATGACACCCTGTTAGAGATTTTCAGCCGACAGAATCAGGCCGGGTTACCCGCCAGTGTTATTGCTGACCAGATGGCCGAAGCCATTGTGCATGGTGATAACTCTTCACAATTGACGGCATAGGGAGAACAGAAATGGATTTAACAGCAAACCCTTCCCTCGCCATGGAACAGTTTCTGGATGCTGAAGGCGAAGTCATCAAACGACTGCCAGCCTGGGTCAGTAATCAAGACATTCTCATTGATTACTACCGATCCATGGTGATCGCCCGGCAGGCAGATCAGAAAGCGGTGGCATTGCAGCGGACCGGTAAGATGGGCACTTACCCTTCCTGTCTTGGACAGGAGGCCATCAGCACGGTGTGTGCTGCCCTGCTGGAAAAAGAAGATGTTCTGATTCCTTATTACCGGGATCTTCCGGGGTTGATGCGACGAGGCATTGCTCTGAGTGATGTCATGCTCTACTGGGGCGGTGATGAGCGCGGGAGTGCCAGTCCGGCCTGGGGTCAGGATCTGCCGAATTGTGTCCCCATTGCGACACAGGCTGGCCACGCGGCAGGTATCGCCACCGCCATTAAAATCCGCCACGAGGCCGGAGACCCGTTGCAAGTGGCCTTATGTGCACTGGGTGATGGCGCTACCTCGAAAGGGGATTTTGGCGAAGCCCTGAATCTGGCCGGTGCCTGGCAGCTGCCCGTGGTTTATATCATTAACAACAATCAGTGGGCGATTTCGGTTCCCAGAAAAATTCAGTCCGGTGCACCGACGTTGGCCCAGAAAGGGCTGGCTGCTGGCCTCCCGTCTTACCAGGTTGATGGAAATGATGCCATTGCGCTTCATGAAGTGGTCAGTGCCGCTATTGACCGTGCACGCCAGGGTAAGGGCGCTACCGTGATAGAAGCGGTCAGCTACCGGCTTTGCGATCACACCACGGCCGATGACGCCAGCCGTTACCGTGCCAGTGAAGAACTCAAGGATGCCTGGCAACAAGAACCCATCAAGCGGCTCCGTAACTTCCTGCATCACCGGGGGGTGTGGGATGAGCGCAAAGAACAGGCTTTAAAAGATGAGGCTGACCGTATCATTGAGCAGGCCGTGGCAACCTATCTGAACACTCCGCTGCCTGCTATTGAAGACCTGTTTGATTATCACTATGCGAATATGCCAGCCCAACTGGAGCAGCAGAAAAACGAGGCGCTTGCCAGAGAACAGATGCGTCAGGAGAACATGAAATCAGCCGGAGGCCATCTCAATGGATAATAAACTGACCATGGTTGAGGCCGTCAACCTGGCGCTTGATCATGCTATGGACAATGATCCGGATGTTGTGTTGCTTGGTGAAGACATTGGGGTCAATGGTGGTGTCTTTCGGGCAACCCAGGGGCTGCGGGATAAATATGGCCTGAAGCGGGTGATGGATACTCCGCTGGCGGAAACCCTGATTGCCGGTATCAGTGTGGGTATGGCGGCCCAGGGGATGAAACCGGTGGCGGAAATACAGTTTATGGGGTTTATTTTTCCGGCAATGGAACAATTAATCTGCCACGCAGCCCGCATGAGAAACCGAACCCGGGGGCGGTTGGCGTGTCCCCTGGTGCTGCGGGCTCCTTTCGGCGGAGGTATCCATGCCCCGGAACATCATTCGGAAAGCACGGAAGCACTGTTTGCCCATATTCCGGGGTTAAGAGTGGTTATTCCATCGTCACCGGTCAGAGCCTACGGTTTGCTACGTGCTGCCATTAATGAACCGGATCCGGTTATCTTCCTGGAGCCAAAGCGTATCTACCGGGCAAGTAAACAGATAATTGATGCTGCCAGTGACCCTCTGCCACTGGACACCTGTTTCACGTTAAAAGTCGGGCAAGATGTCACATTGGTCAGTTGGGGGGCATCGGTTCGTGAAACCATGGAGGCAGCCGACATTCTGGAGGGGCATGGCATTTTTGCAGAAGTGATTGATGTGGCTACCATCAAGCCTCTTGATATGGAGACAATTCTGACGTCAGTCAGAAAGACCGGACGCTGTGTCATCGTTCATGAAGCTTGTCGGAGTTTTGGTGTGGGGGCCGAGATTGCTGCCGGTCTTATGGAAAGGGCATTTGATGATCTGAAGGCACCCGTTGAACGGGTGACCGGTTTTGATACGACAATGCCCTACTACAGGATGGAAGACCATTATCTGCCTCAGGTCGATGATATTGTCAGGGCATCGATCAAGAGTCTTGCCAGACACTAACCATCATTTGTTAATACCGGAATCATTATTTCAATAGCCCTGAGCGGCAAATACTGCCAGAACTGTATGACTGCAAAACCAGAAGTAGGCGGTATTTTTATAACAAAAAGGTACATTCATGCGTTTTTTCAATTTACCCGATTTAGGGGAAGGTATACCTGAAGCCGATATTGTTGAATGGCACGTGGGAGAAGGGGATAGCATCAGGGAAGACCAGCCTATGGTCTCTGTCGAAACAGCCAAAGCCGTTGTGGAAGTTCCCGCACCCTGCACCGGAGTGATTGCCCGTCTCTGTGGTCAACCTGGTGACACTATTCTTACCGGAGCCCCGCTGGTGGAGTTTGTAACCGATGAGGAAGATAGCGGTACGGTAGTGGGTAAACTGGCCATTGATGATGCCAGCACCAATAGCGATGATGCTTTTATTATTGGTTCACCAGCGGATGGCCAGGTGCAACCGTCGTCTTCATCTCACATGGTTCAAAGTGGACTTCAATCACTGGCTGAGCAATTTCAGGTGGACCTTGCTGCGGTGACCAATCATAGAACCGCTGCACAACCTGCCATTTCCTATCCCCTGGAACATCCAGAGCCATTGAAAGGTGTCCGCAAGCATATGGCCCGCACCATGGCAGAGTCTCATGCTTCCGTCGTCCAGGTAACGCTGTTTGATGATGTGGATATTGATCACTGGGATGATAAAGAAGACATCACCGTTCGTCTGATTCAGGCGATTGCCAATGCCAGTGCCGTGGAGCCTGCGCTTAATGCCTGGTTTGATGGCGCTTCCATGAGCCGTCAGCTTCACGATGCTGTTGACCTGGGACTGGCGGTAGATAGTGAAGAGGGACTCTTCGTTCCGGTGATGCGTGATGTGGCAAAAATGAAGAAAGCAGAAGTACGTGAGAGTATCAATAAGCTCAGGGAAGGGGTGAAAGACAGAAGTCTGCCAAACTCAGAGCTTCAGGGGGCAACCATCACGCTGAGTAATTTTGGTGTCTTTGCCGGAAAATACGCGACACCGGTTGTTGTGCCGCCAACCGTTTGTATTATCGGTGTTGGCAGGTTAAGGGAAGAAATCGTCAGCGTTGATGGCAAGCCTGAGAGCCACCGTACCCTGCCTTTGTCACTGTCGTTTGATCACCGCGCAGCAACGGGTGGTGAAGCAACACGTTTCCTCCATGCAATGATTCAACAGTTGCAGAAGTAGTTAAAAATCCACATTATAAATTCTGGGGCAAAGAAAAATGCGCTATCAGCTTGCTGTTAAAAAAGCAGGGCTGTGTTGATAGTGCCATGCCTGTCGGGCAGCTTTTCCAGGACGAAAAGGCTAAGTGCGAGACCATCAGAAGTTGCGAGCGATGAAGAATAATATCTCTGCCAGCATGCTGCAAGGAAGTCCGTTGTTATAAGACTGTTGTTATGAAAAGTGCATCAATGTAGGCCAGATTTTTTCGACTGAATGTTCGTATCCCGCTTTTGCCGGTCATGACACCGAGTTCTCTGGTTTGTCGGACAGGCATTTTATGTCACCTTTTTCTATAGCATTGTTGATCAGTATGAACTGCTTTTCTGGCATTCAGACCTGCTCGATAAAAGTTATAAAAAAATGTGGTCAAAGTTCTGACTCTGCCGATAGCGTATTTGTGAAGGTTAAGCTTCCAGATGAGCTATCGGTCAAACGTTCCTGGTAATGATTTCAGGAAATCAAGCAGACAAAGGTGGGTGAAGGCATGGACATCTTCAATACATATCAGCAGAGATTTCAATCAACCCAGCAGGAAGAGCTGACCATCGAAGAGTATCTGGCACTGTGCAGGCAGGATTCTTCTGCCTATGCCAATGCGGCTGAGCGCATGCTTATGGCCATTGGTGAGCCGGAGATGGTGGATACCTCAAGGGACCCAAGGCTCAGTCGTATATTTTCCAATAAACTGATTAAGCGTTATCCGGCATTCCGTGAATTCTATGGTATGGAAGAGGCGATTGAGCAGATCGTTTCCTATTTTATGCACGCTGCCCAGGGGTTAGAAGAGAAGAAGCAGATACTTTACCTCTTGGGGCCAGTGGGTGGCGGTAAGTCTTCTCTGGCTGAAAAGCTGAAGGCGTTGATGGAGAAAGTCCCGTTCTACGCGATAAAAGGTTCACCGGTTTTTGAGTCGCCTCTTAATCTGTTTAATCCTGATGAAGATGCCGACATTCTGGAAAAAGAATATGGCATTCCCAATCGTTACCTGGGCGGCATCATGTCACCCTGGGCGGTTAAGCGGTTAAATGAGTTTGGCGGTGATATCACCAAGTTCAGAGTGGTGAAGCTGCATCCCAGTATTCTGAATCAAGTGGGTATTGCCAAGACCGAACCCGGCGATGAGAACAACCAGGATATATCCAGCCTTGTGGGCAAGGTGGATATACGACAGTTGGAAGAATACTCTCAGGATGACCCTGATGCCTACAGCTTCTCTGGCGCACTGTGCCGTGCCAATCAGGGCATGATGGAGTTTGTGGAAATGTTCAAGGCTCCCATCAAGGTACTCCACCCGCTGCTGACCGCTACCCAGGAAGGAAACTACAACAGTACCGAAGGTATGGGGGCCATTCCTTATAACGGTATTATTCTTGCCCACTCTAATGAATCCGAGTGGCAGTCATTCAGGAATAATAAGACCAATGAAGCCTTTATTGACCGGGTGAACATCGTCAAGGTGCCTTACTGCACCCGGGTGACGGAAGAAATTCATATTTATGAAAAGCTGCTGGCCAACAGCTCGCTCAAGGAATCCCCCTGTGCACCGGATACCTTGAAAATGCTGGCTAAGTTCACGGTCCTTTCGCGTATCAAGGAGCCGGAAAATTCCAATGTGTATTCCAAGATGCGGATCTATGATGGCGAAAACCTGAAAGATACCGACCCCAATGCCAAGCCACTACAGGAGTACAAGGATTCAGCGGGTGTTGATGAAGGCATGGAAGGTTTGTCTACCCGTTTTGCTTTCAAGATTCTTTCCAAGGTATTCAACTTTGACCCTACGGAAATTGCCGCTAACCCCGTGCACATGCTCTACGTACTGGAGCAGCAGATTGAGCAGCAGCAGTATCCGAAAGAGGTGCATGAACGTTATCTGCGCTATGTGAAAGAGTTCCTGGCACCCAAATACATTGAGTCCCTGGGCAAAGAGATTCAGACTGCCTATCTTGAGTCGTACTCCGAGTATGGACAGAATATTTTTGACCGATACATCACCTATGCTGACTTCTGGATTCAGGATCAGGAATATCGTGATCCTGAAACCGGCGATATTCTCGACCGCTCGGCAATCAATGATGAGCTGGAGAAAATCGAGAAAGCGGCCAGTATCGCCAATCCAAAAGATTTTCGTAACGAAGTCGTTAATTTCGTGCTCAGGGCCAGGGCCAATCACAATGGACAAAACCCGAGCTGGCTCAGCTACGAAAAAATGCGCACCGTGATTGAGAAGAAAATGTTCTCCAATACGGAAGACCTGCTTCCGGTGATTTCATTCAATGCCAAAGGCAGTCAGGAAGATCAGCGCAAACACAATGAGTTTGTTAAGCGCATGGTAGAGAGAGGGTATACCGAGAAGCAGGTCAGGTTGCTGGCTGAATGGTATATCCGGGTGCGCAAGTCGCAGTAACTGCCGTCCGGGTAGAGAGGCAGGGCGAATGGATTCTCGCCCTGTTTGTCATAAAGGGCACACAAGGAGCGTGTTCATGAGTATTATTATCGATCGACGGTTGAATGGAAAAAATAAAAGTACCGTCAATCGCCAGCGGTTTCTTGAGAGATATAAGAAGCATATCAAGAAAGCAGTGTCTGATGCTGTAAATAAACGCTCCATTACTGATGTGGTTTCTGGCAGCGAAGTCACCATTCCCCGAAAAGATCTTTCTGAGCCGGTATTCCGCCACGGTCAGGGTGGGCGTTATAAGCAGGTTCATCCGGGCAACAAGGAGTTTGTCAGTGGTGATCGTATCAAGCGGCCATCGGGCGGCGGTGGCTCCGGAAGCGGTAAGGGCAAGGCTGGCAACAGCGGCGAAGGGATGGATGAATTCAGCTTCCAGATCAATCATGATGAGTTCCTGGAACATATGTTTGATAACCTTGAGCTGCCAAACCTGGTTCGGAAACAGCTGGAGGATATGACGGAATTCAAGATTCGACAGGCAGGGTATACGACAGCAGGCTCTCCGGACCGTCTGAATGTGGTGCGTTCCCTGCGTTCAGCCCATGCTCGTCGTATTGCCTTATCCGGCGGTGATCGTCGGGAGATACGGGCACTGAAAAAAGAGCTCCGGGAAATGGAAGTCAGCCCGGATGAAACGAATCAGCAACGAGTTGTTGAGTTAAGAGAACGGATAAAAGAGCTGAATGCCAAGCTGAAAAGGCTACCATTTATTGATGACTTTGACCTGAAATACAACAACATGGTCAAAGTGCCTTCGCCCAGTAATAAGGCCGTTATGTTTTGTGTGATGGATGTGTCCGGATCCATGACTCAGGACATCAAAGACATGGCCAAGCGCTTCTTTATTCTGCTCTATCTGTTTTTGCAGCGTAATTATAAAGAGATTGAAGTGGTCTTTATCCGTCATCATACAGCCGCAAAAGAAGTGGATGAGGATGACTTTTTCTATTCCAGGGAAACCGGGGGAACCATTGTTTCCAGTGCCCTGGAAATGACCCGTGATGTGATCAATAAGCGTTACAGCCCGGTGGACTGGAATATTTATGTTGCCCAGGCATCGGACGGTGATAACTGGGAAGGGGATTCCAGTGTCTGCACCAAGATTCTCACCGAGCAGATTATGCAAAAGGTCCAGTATTACTGTTATGTGGAAATTACCGACCGTGCCCACCAGAATTTATGGCGTGAGTACCAGAGTGTAGCGGAGAAGTTTAAAGATCACTTTGCCATGCAGCAGATTAAATCGCCCAGTGATATTTACCCGGTTTTCCGTAAACTGTTTGAAAAAAAGGAAAATGCATGAGCAGCCAGTTGATTTCCAGTGAGCCGGAGTGGACGTTTGAGCTGATTCAGGAATACGACAGGGAACTGGCCCGTCTTGCTGATCGCTTCCGCCTTGAAACCTACCCGAATCAAATTGAGATTATCAGCTCTGAACAGATGATGGATGCCTATGCCTCAACGGGTATGCCATTAATGTATAACCACTGGAGTTTTGGTAAACACTTTCTTCATACCCAGCAAAACTACCAACGGGGCAGAATGGGGCTGGCCTATGAAATTGTGATCAACTCAAATCCCTGCATTGCCTATTTAATGGAAGAAAATACGATGACCATGCAGGCACTGGTATTAGCCCATGCCAGCTATGGTCATAACTCATTCTTCAAAGGGAACTATCTGTTTCAAACCTGGACCGATGCCGAGTCTATTATCGACTACCTGTTATTTGCTAAACATTATATTTCGGAATGTGAAGAGAAGTATGGCATTGAGGCGGTTGAGGAAATACTCGACGCCTGTCATGCATTAATGAATCAGGGGGTTAATCGATATAAACGGCCCCGGCCCTTATCCGCTGAGCAGGAACAGGCCAGGCAGGAAGAGAGGGCGGAGTATATCCAGAGGACTCTGAACGACATTTGGACCACCATTCCAAAGGTTGAGAAAGATGAGCAGGAACAGGAAGAACGTTTTCCTAAAGACCCGGAAGAAAACCTGCTCTATTTCCTGGAAAAGAATGCACCGTTATTGGAAACCTGGCAGCGGGAGCTGTTGCGAATAGCCAGAAAAATTGCCCAATACTACTACCCTCAGAAACAGACTCAGGTGATGAATGAGGGGTGGGCCTGTTTCTGGCATTACCACCTTCTGCATGAGCTGTACAACGAGGGCAAGGTGTCCGATGGTTTTATGCTGGAGTTTCTTCACTCCCATTCCAGCGTTATCTATCAGCCACCTTTTGATAGCCCGCAATACAGTGGCATCAACCCATACACCCTCGGCTTCCATATGTTTATGGATATTCGTCGTATTTGTGAAAACCCTACCGATGAAGACCGGGAGTGGTTTCCGGATATTGCCGGCAGCGACTGGCTGGATACTGTTCACTTTGCCATGAAAAACTTTAAGGATGAAAGCTTTATCCTGCAGTTTCTGTCACCCAAAGTGATGCGGGATTTAAGACTGTTTTCAATTCTGGATGATGAGTCCCGCACTTATCTTGAGGTGGACAGCATTCACGATGAAACAGGCTATAAGGCCATCCGTGAGTCACTGGCCGCTCAGTATAACCTGGGTAATAGGGAACCCAACATTCAGGTTTATAATGTCAATGTCCGGGGCGACCGCATGCTGACGCTCCGTCATTACCAGCATGAAGGTCGACCATTGGGAAAAGAGACCGACGAGCTGTTGAAGCATATACACAGGATCTGGCAGTTTGATGTGGAGATTGAGTCGTTTGAAAATGGCACAGTCACTCAAAGCTGGCAGTGCAGTGAGAATAAGAAACGCAAATAAACGTCGATTGATAGCTGATACATTTACGGTAAATATTAAGCAACTATCCATTCATTTTTGAACCACAAAGGACACAAAGAGCACGAAGAAGAGCTTTTCTTTTCCTTTGTGCTCTTTGTGTGTTTTGTGATTCCCATTCAACATGATCCATATCGGAGTTATACAACTTATTCCTTCTGATCAAAAAAACAACCTGCCTGATTTCGGATTAATAACCTGACAGTTTTTACTATCAGTGATTCACATTATTTTTAAAATTTATATAATGGTACTTCCATCTAAAAAAATCTTGCTGTATAAAGTTCATCGAATTGAACATCTTTATTCCTAAGTAGGAAGTTCTATCAAGACCAAGGAGTCGTAGAGTAAATGAATATTTTTGAAGAAGTTCTGCATCGCCTCAGCAGCAAAACCCGTATTCGCTCACTGTTTAAAGATGTACACGCGGAAGATCTGGAGCGTATCATTTCCCGTCTGAACGATGTGCTGACTGAGAAGCAGGAAGCTCGTGCCAAAGACGAAGAAAAGCGTAAGAAGAAGCAGGAAAGCATTGAAGCCATCAAGCAGATTATGGCTGACCGTGGTGTTTCCATGAATGATCTGGGTGTAGGTAATCTGGAACCGGAAGAGACAGTACAGAAGCGTCGCAGAAACATTCAAAAGTACACTTTTGAATACGAGAACGAAGCGGGTGAGCGCATTAAGTGGGAAGGTGCCACTACTGGCCGTCTGCCACGTGATTTCCAGGCGTACCTGGAGCGCACTGGCAAGAAGCGCCTGGACTGTGCTCTGGAACAGATCGAAGAGTAAGTTTTATTCACTCTGAATAAAAAAAGGGTCTTGCAGACCCTTTTTTTATTTTCATGAGTTTGTTTTGGCAAATACGGCGTTAATATCACCATTTACCGGAAAGATCGTGTTCAACCGGTCTGCTATACGTTGACGACGTTGGCTTGCTTGATTCTCGACAAGGGAAAGTGACATATAAAACGGCTGCCTTTTCCCGGATGACTACTGATACTGATACGACCTTCATGCCTTAATAACACATGTTTTACAATCGCCAGTCCAAGACCTGTGCCCCCTGTCGCATGACTGCGGCTTTTATCCACCCGGTAAAAACGTTCAGTCAGTCTTGGAATATGAACAGGGTCAATGCCAACACCATTGTCCTGAACCATCATGTGTCCACCTTCCTGATCCTGCCACCACTTCACCTGCACCTTTCCTCCAGACGGGGTATAGCGGATAGCGTTATAAACCAGGTTAGAAAAGGCACTGCGCAGCTCCATGGCATCACCCGTTAATGAGGCATCATCGTCGCATTCAAGTTGTAACTGGTGCTGATTTTCACCGCTCAATGCTTTGGCGTCGTTAACGATACCGGCAAGCAGAGGCTTAAGCGTCACTGACTGACTTATTCTTTCCGGTTCAGTTGCTTCAAGCCGTGAAAGTAACAAAAGATCCTCAATCAGCCGCTGCATTCTGGTTGCCTGCTCCTGCATTTGACCAAGGGCACGATTAAAGATGGGCGGTGTATCCGGATTCATTGCCATACCATCACTCATGGTCTCCAGATAACCGGAAATCACGGTCAATGGTGTTCTCAATTCATGGGAAACATTGGCAACAAAATCGGTTCTCATGATTTCAAGTTGATGCAACCGACTGACATCCCTGACCAACAGAAGTCGATTACCCTGACCATAAACGGTAATGGCTATTTGAAGCTGTCGGCTGTCGTGAACCGGTGAATCGATCTTAATGGGCTCTTTGCCTTGGCTATTGTCCATATAGCGGGCAAATTTTGGATTTCTGACCAGGTTTGTCAGGAGTTGTCCCTGGTCATCGGGCATTTGCAGGCCCAGTAGCTCTCCGGCGGCACGGTTCCACCACTCAAGGGAACCATTCTGGTCGGCCATGACGATTCCGTCGTTTAATGCTGCCGTTGATTCCTGTATGCGTTCTATCACGCTGGCAAGTCGCTGTTTTGAGCGGTCGTGTTTTCGCTGAATTCTATAAATTCCATCAAAGATCTCACCCCATACGCCTGTGCTTTCCGGGGGATCCAGCTCTTTGTGGGCAGCCTTATCAAGCCATATCAGCAATAGGTGCAGTTGCTGGTGGCTCCAGAGAAGGTAGAATAATGTGGCAAGAAAAAGCCCCAGAAAAATCCGGTCAGCCAGCCAGCCGACCAGCAGCCCGATGGCAAGCATTGATACTATTCGACCGGTAAACCAGGATCGGACAGAGGTGGTCACAGGCAGTTCCGCAGTTTGTTGAGCTTATGGTGATTGATCCTGACCATCATTCTTATGTCATCAGGCGGTGATGAGGAAAACGTCACTGAAGCCATTTTCATTGAATTCCAGCATTCTATGCTTTAGTGGAAAAACGGTAGCCAGTACCTCTGACGGTCTGAATGAAATTTTCATAGCCACTGCCCAATGCTTTTCTCAGGCGGCGAATATGGACATCCACCGTTCTCTCTTCAACATACACATTGCCACCCCAGACCTGGTCAAGCAACTGTCCACGGGAATAGGCCCGCTCCTGATGAGTCAGGAAGAACTGCAACAGCCGGTATTCCGTTGGCCCCATTTCGGCGGGGTTGCCATCAATACTGACCCGGTGGCTGACAGGGTCCAGTTCCAGTCCTTTGACGACGATAGCCGACTGTTCGTCCATCCCCTGAGTTCTGCGCAGTACGGCCTTGAGTCGGGCAGCCAGCTCGCGGGGAGAGAAAGGCTTGGTGATGTAATCATCCGCACCGGTTTCCAGCCCCTGGATTTTATGGTCTTCTTCCCCTTTGGCGGTCAACATAATGATCGGAATTTCTGCTGTCAGCTGGTCACGCTTAAGTCGTCTGGCCAGTTCGATACCCGAGATGTCCGGTAGCATCCAGTCCAGAAGGATCAAATCGGGTCGGTTATCAACCACCAGTGAGTGCGCCTGTTTTGCATCGGCTGCTTCAAGGCACTGATAACCAGCCATTTCCAGCGCCATAGCCACCATTTCCCTGATGGGTGCTTCATCATCCACAATTAGAATTGTTTTGCCAGACATGAGAATACCCCGGGGTTGAATGAGAGAAGATTGCTTTGGTAACCGTTTATCTTTATGACAGGTATTACAGCGAGGGAATGTTACAGAAAAATGACGTTGAGGAAAATTTGATGGACTTTTTTCTGGCTGTCCAACCCATGAGCTGCTGTTTTCCTGTCGTTGAAGTGATAAAGGGGAGGTGAAGGTTGAGCACTTTCTGCTCAACCTTCAAATTCAGGTGTTTCCGTCAGTCATCACAGAGAACAGGCCAGACCGAGAAATATGGCTGAACCAACCCAATGATTAGAAAGAAAGGCTTTAAAACAAGGCTCCCTTTCACGGTTGCGGGTCAACCATTGCTGGTGGGTAAAACCTGCGGCTGCTGCAACAAGGCTGGCATAGAATGGCCAGGCTAATTCCAGCTGTAACCCCAGCATCACCAGGGCTATCAGGGTAAACGTCTGAAAACAGGCAATAATCAGATTATCCATTTCGCCAAATAAAATGGCGGTGGACTTAATGCCGATCTGCAGATCATCATCTCTGTCCACCATGGCATACTGGGTATCGTAGGCGACAGTCCATAACAGATTGGCGATAAACAACAGCCATGTCTGGGTGGTCAACGTGTCGGCCTCGGCGGCAAATGCCATGGGGATGGACCAGCCAAATGCGGCACCCAATACCACTTGCGGCAGATAAGTGTGTCGTTTGGCAAAAGGATAGGCTGAGGCGAGTAGCAGGGCGGCAAAGGAGAGATAGATGGTCAGGGCATTGGTGGTCAATACCAGCAGAAAGGCCACGAAAAACAGGCTGGCGGCGTATATCAGGGCTTCTTTCGGGGTTATCTTTCCGGTCACCAACGGACGTTGCCGGGTTCGTTTTACATGACCATCAAAATGTCGGTCAGCATAATCATTAACCACGCAGCCAGCGCTGCGGGTCAGCACCACCCCAAGAATGAAAACCACCAGATTACCAACAGAGGGTATGCCTTCGGCCGCAAGCCAGAGCGCCCAGAGTGTTGGCCATAGCAGCAGATAAATGCCAATGGGGCGATCAAGGCGAGCCAGTTGAATAAAGTCTTTCCAGCGTGGCACGTGCTGATCCAGCAGCTCTGCACATTTATCAGCGCCTGTTATCGATTGTATAAATTTCATCTGCGCCCTTGGAGTTCTGTGTTTTGGAAATATAGTCAGGGCCTTCCAGCCGACACATGTTTTGCCGATAAAAAAATGATCAGCCAGGCTGCCATGTGTCCAATGTCTATGTAGTCTTGTCGGCCTGCCAGAGCAAATTGCTTATCGCGGGAGACTATCATGTTTACAGAAGACTTACGCCCTCTTCAAGAACAACTTTTCCATCACTCCATCTACCAGAAAATTACCAGTGTGGAGACGTTGTCGGCCTTTATGGAAGCTCATGTCTTTGCTGTATGGGATTTTATGTCGCTGGCGAAAAGATTGCAGCTTGAGTTTACTTCCATGCCGCTACCCTGGGTGCCAGTTACGGATGCCCCGTCTGCCCGCTTCATTAATGAAATTATTCTCTATGAAGAGACGGATAAGGATCTTCATGGCACGCCCATGAGTCACTTGGAAATGTATCTCGCAGCCATGGGTGAAGTATCTGCAGACACCAGCAAAATCCAGCAGGTAATCTATAGCATCAGGACCGGTGTTCCCTGGCAGCAGGCCCTGGTGGTTGCTGAGGTACCGGAATACATTCAGGCATTTGTTTCGGATACCATGAAGGTAGCCCAGTATGGCTCGTTACCGGAAGTGGCCAGTTATTTTCTTTTCGGACGTGAAGATGCCATTCCGCAGATGTTTTCTTCCCTTTTGAATCATTGGGAAATCCCCCCGGAGTCCGTCCCTGCCATGACCTACTATCTTAAGAGACATATCGACCTTGATGGGAATGAACATGGCCCGGCAGCAGAGAACCTGCTGAAACAGTGCATTAACGGGGACAAAACGGCAGAAATATCTGCAGTTGCCAAGGCGAAAGAGTCTATTTCAGCACGAATAAAATTTTGGGATGGTCTTGAGAAGCAATTAGACGAGGTCACCTCTGAAGAGGGGCAGGGAGCTGTTCATAAAGCAGAGACTAGACTTCCCGGTTTTATTTGAGACATTGCGTTTTTTCAATTCAAGAAGGAACTTTGGCTGATAATTACTGTCAGAGTATTCATCTGTGATGGTTTCTGAGGTTTCCAGGAAAGTTTTTGTCCGAAATTTGTATATTCCAGTCAAAATAATATTTACGGGATTATACAAGTTTTTGTACAGACACCTTCTTCATCACATTACAAATGCTCATGATCGACTCTGCCGGGCATTTGTATTCGATAAAAATAACCATTGATGGAGATTTAAAATGCAGGCAACAAATACTTACCCTCCTCAGCTACCGAAATATGATCAATCTTCTGATGCAGATTTAAATAAACAAACTAAAAGTGATCAACGTTTTGCGGATTCCAGTGTTGCAATTACCGAAATTCCGCCACAAATCGCAACACAAAGCTATGCTTCGACATCTCCCACTACTCCCATTGCTGGCATATCCTGCAAGGTTATCAATTCAGGTGACGCTGCCTCAATCGCTGGCAGCAATGCCTCCGAATCACTGAAGAGGCCATTCATTAACGATTCAGACGATGAATCGACAATGTGTGAATTGATGAAAAGAGAGTCTATTAACTCCTCTGCAGACCGCACCGAACAGGGCAGTTCTATAAAAACGCTGTTAACGGCGATTACCGACACTGATACTTCCAACGCCAAAAGATTAATATCCGAACACGGTGCCACTAAACTTTCCGGGTGTCGATGCTCGTTTTCCTTTGAAGGTAGAACTTACCTTGACATCACGCCTTTTGCTCTTGCGTGCAGACTTGGCAAGTTGGATTTGGTCAAGGAGCTATACGTCAATCCGGAACAACTAAACCAGACATTTGATACCACAAACGAAGGTGTTGGACAAACATCACTCATGTTAGCTACTGTGAGCGGGAATTCTGAATTGATCAGGCAATTATTAATGTGGGGAGCTGAACCTCAAACTCTTGATAATGATGGCAATGTGGTTGATGCAATTGGTAAAGTTCTTAACCAGGGAGACACACGTGAAAAAATCAGAAATTTAGTAATAGAATATTATAAAGAAAATGACCTGATATCTTGTAAAGATTCCCCTATCCGGCTTGGTTACAATGAATTCACTGATAAGGATGTTATAGGTTATATGGGTGAGGAATTTGCTTATTTAAATCCTGACTACAACAAACTTCAAGAAGGTTCCCATGAGCTCGGCCTGTTCGCCAGGTTATTCTCCAAATAAAGCGACTGTAGAATTTACTGATACTCTTCAACATGCTTACATCTGAAATTAGCTATCAGCCATCAGATTTTGGTGGTACGACCGTTAAGGCTCCTTCTCAAAAACCGCAGGATCATGTGGCACAAAGAGAAGGTAAAGGCTCTGGCAATAAAGCTTACTTTGGTATATTCAAGGTCAACACAGCACTCCTTGAACATCTTTATCTGCAACGATTTTATTTATACGAAGGTGACCAAATACCGTTTGTTAGTCAGATGCACGAACGGCGCTGTATGCCGGTACTCAATGAGCAGTTATTGGACAATCTGGTGAAGGCGCTTATAGACGCTGTAAACAACAATGATACCTCCAGGGCTGAAAGGCTGATATCCATATACGGTGCCAAAGAACTGGCCAGGTACCGATGCTCATTTTCTTTCGAAGATAAAACTTACCCTGATATCACCCCTTTTGCCCTTGCCTGCAGATTCGGTCAGTTGGCGTTAGCCAAGGGGCTTTATGCCAACCAGGAACAAGTAAACCAGGCATTTCACTGCGAAAACGGGACTCATGGACGTACTGCGCTCATGTTGGCGGTTATGTACGGGCATATAGACGTAGTGAAGCAATTATTAGGGTGGGGAGCTGACACTGAAATTCTTGATGACCATGGCATGGTGGTGGATGAAATTAACTTAGCTTTTAACGAGGGAGCTAAACAGGCCCTTATCAGCAATTTATTAAGGGAATATCGTGAACAACGAAATTATGAACAATTTAAAAAACCCGATTTTTGTACCTATTTCATTAAAGGAGTGCTTGGAATGGGGCTTTATGTAAATCCTGAATCCATAGACAATTTTCTTGATAATATCCTTAATCCAGATAATTTTATTTACGTAAATTGCAAGTTAAAGCCCCGGCCTGGTAGCGTTGGCTCTTAGGGCATTAGCAGCGAAAAATTTACCGGCTTACTGGAATACCCCTTCACATGCTTCGGGGAGGTAAACATGCGCTATTCTCAGACAGCCTCTCTGCGCTCTCACATTCCGGCAAAAAAACCTCACAAACAGAAATAGGTTTCTCCCGCAAATAAAACAGGGATCGTCTGGCCCAGGCGATTTCTGCGGTAAATTCCACATCAAGGTGTGCGTTAAATTCACTGGCTTTTATATCGGCGACTTCAATCGGTCCACGGCGTAGGCCGGGCTGACTGAAAATATATTCACCTAATGGCCGGTCCCCCAGTTCCAGAAGTACTCTATTCTCACCGGACAGACTGGACTCTGGTAACACACTGCGGGCAAAAACCACCGGTTGACCTGAGCCAAACAGCAGGACTTCTCTTATACTGGCACGCTGATCATCGCAATGAAGAAAGGCTTTCTCTGATGCATGCGGTTCCTGCCAATCGTGGGAGATGACCCGGACAAAAAAATCGTTGTTGTGTGTTAGCTTCAGCCGTCGGGTCAACGAATGTTGATCCAGTATCATGTCACGCAGTGCGCTGGGTATCGCTTTGGCATCTTGGGCGGGTTGCCAGTTCATGTCAGCAAAGGGCATCGGCAGTACATCCTGCCCGGAGCCAAACCGATGACTCCGGGATCTGTCAATCAAGTGGGGATCAGTTAGGCAAAGAGCCTTCAACACCCTCCACATACCAGTTCATGGACAGAATATCACCATCGTTAAGCTTTGTACCCTCTGAAACTTTAATGGAACCATCCTGTGCCTTGATGGGGCCTTCAAAAATGGTAAAGGTGCCATCGGCAATCTGTGCCTTGAAGGCTTCAACCTGGGCCACGACGGTTTCAGGAATAGCTTTGTTATAAGGAGCCATTTCAACCATACCTGCGGAGAAGCCACCCCATACATCTTCTGCCTTCCACTGCTTATCCAGTACCGCTTTGGCCGTGTCGGTATAGAAGCCACCCCAGTGAACCATGCTGCCGGTCAGGTGGGCATCGGGACCAAAACGTGTCATGTCCGTGTCATAGCCAAAGGCATACACCCCTTTGTCCTGGGCGGCCTGCACCGGAGCGGGAGAGTCGGTGTGCTGGTTGATGATGTCGGCACCCTGGGCAATCAGTGACTCAGCCGCTTCACGCTCTTTGGCTGGGTCGTACCAGCTGTTGATCCAGACCACTTTCACGGTGGCATCCGGGTTGACACTGCGCAGGCCGAGGGTAAAGGCATTGATCCCCTGAACCACTTCAGGAATCGGGAATGAACCCACATAGCCAATCACATTGTTCTTGGTCATGTGTCCGGCAATAACACCCGTCAGGTAACGGCCTTCATAGAAGCGGGCAGAGTAGGTACCAACATTCTTGCCACGCTTGTAACCTGTGGCGTGCTGGAATTTAACGTTGGGAAATTGCTTGGCCACTTTCAGTGTTGGGTTCATGTAGCCAAACGAGGTGGTAAAGATCAGGTCGTGTCCCTGTTGTGCCAGTTTACGGATGACCCGCTCGGCATCGGCACCTTCAGAGACACTCTCAACATAAGTGGTTTCGATATTCTTGCCCAGCTTCTCAACCATCTCCAGCCGGCCTTCATCATGACCATAGGTCCAGCCGGCATCACCCACCGGGCCGACATAGACAAAGCCCACTTTCAGCGGCTTTTCAACCGCCGACGAGAGTGTCGACAGGGTCATCAATCCGGCCGTTGCCACACAGACGAGGGCCTTTTTAATCAGGGATTTCATGGGATGATCAACTCCTTACAGGTCTGTTTTATCGTTAGAATAATGGCCCGGGTTCCCTGTCAGGCCAGAGTGAAAACGTCAATGACTACCCCGCCGGATGGTAGGGTTTGCCAAGGGACATTGGTGCCAGCAACCGGCTTCTGGACTGGTTGCTTGATAGCAGTACCAGCACCACAATCGTTGCCAGATAAGGCAGGGTCGCCAGCAGATTGGATGAGATAGAGGCACCCATCCCCTGCAGTACCAGATGCATAATGCTTGCCAAACCAAACAGCCAGGCCCCCAGTAATACCCGCTCTACCTTCCAGCTGGCAAATACCACCAGGGCCAGGGCAATCCAGCCGCGCCCTGCAGTCATGCCTTCCGCCCACAGTGGCGTATAAGCCAGTGACAGATAAGCGCCCCCGAGGCCAGCCATGGCACCACCAAACAGCAAGGCCAGCCACCGGGTCATTATCACCGGTAAGCCTACGGCCGTGGCTGAATATGGACTTTCCCCGATGGCTTTCACCATCAGGCCGGGACGGCTGAAGCGGAAGAACAGCCAGATAGCCAACGCGATACCCAAAGAGCAGTAAACCAGAATGTCCTGACTGAACAGGGCTTTGCCCAGAATTGGTATGTCTGATAACAGCGGGATCAACATTGGCTGGAAGCCTGCCAGTGCCTGACCGATGTAGTCAGTGCCCACATAAGCGCTCAGGCCTGCACCAAAAATGGTCAGGGCCAGGCCGGTGGCCACCTGATTGGCCCGTAACTGGATCGCCAGCAGGCCAAACAACATAGCCATGGTCATGCCAACCAGCAGGCTCATTATCACCCCGAAGATCAGGCTGCCTGTGGTGAGTGCGGCAATAAAGCCGATCACCGCGCCCATAAGCATCATGCCCTCTTGCCCCAGGTTGAGCACACCGCTCTTTTCACAGACCAGTTCCCCCAGGGCAACCAGCAGCAGTGGCGTGCCGGTTCGAACCATGGCAAACAGAATGTTAGTGATCAGGTCCATATCCATTAGCCATTGACTCCTGCATGATGTCCGTGAGCCGGGGGTTGATGAGCAGAGATTTTCAAGCGGTAACTGATCAGAAAGTCACAGGCCAGCAGGAAGAACAGCAACATCCCCTGAAACAGACTGCCCATGGCCAGAGGCAGGCCAAGGTCAATCTGACCCATCTCGCCCCCCATATAAACCAGCGCCATCAGCAGGCTGGCCAGTAAAATACCAATAGGGTGCAGGCGACCAAGAAAGGCAACAATAATGGCGGCATAACCGTATCCGGGGGAGACCGATGGCACCAGCTGACCAATCGGGCCACTGACTTCCGAGATACCGGCAAGCCCGGCCAAAGCACCGCACAGCAACAGACTGAAATACACCAGTCGGCGCTCACGGAAACCGGCAAAGTGCCCGGCACTGGCATCCAGACCAATGACCTTCAGCTGAAAGCCCAGAAAGGTCCTGGTCATCAAGACCCAGATGCACACCCCGGTCAGCAGTCCGAAGGCCAGGCCAATATGCAGGCGGCTTCCCTCCAGCAACAGTGGCAGCGTAACCGCATTGGTAAATAGAGCGGATTCCGGGAAGTTAAAACCATGGGGATCTTTCAGGGGGCCGTGTACGGCATACAGCAGCAGATTCAGGGCAATATAGTTCAACATGATGGTGGTGAGGATTTCATTGGTATTGAAATGATTCCTCAGAACCGCAGGGATCAATGCCCAGAGCAAACCGGCCGCAGCGCCGGTTATCAGTACAGCGGGGAGTACCCAGACGCCTTCTGAATCCATCCAGCTCAGGGCGGCCCAGCTGCCCATCAGAGCCCCCATAAGTAACTGTCCTTCCGCGCCGATGTTCCAGATATTGGCTCTAAAACACACCGCCAGACCCATGGCACAGAGCAGTATCGGGGCGGCTTTGACACCCAGCTCGGACAGGCCATAGCTATCGCTGACGGGCAGAATGAAGAAGGTATATAAGCCGGTCCATGGGTCCTGCCCCTGCAAGGCAAAAATCACACTCCCGGCCATCAAGGTGAGCAACACCGCCAGAACGGGGGATAGATATTTCATCAGGCTGGAGTCTTGTGGCCGTCTTTCAATGGCAATCTTCATCAGGGGGTATACTCCTTTGCCTGTCTGTCAGGTTCCATTTCTATCCCGCCCGGGAGCACTGAGGCTGGTGCTGATGCTTCCGGGTGACCAAACACACCGGCCATCCACTGACCCACTTCGTTAATGGAGGTTTCTTTGACCGGTTTCACCGGCGACAGTTTGCCGTGGCAGAGTGCACCAATTCGGTCCGAAATCTGGAACAGCTCATCCAGGTCTTCAGAAAGCACGACGATGGCCGTGCCCTTGTCCCGCAGATCAATCAGGGACTGATGGATCAGGTTGGCGGCACCAACATCAACGCCCCAGGTAGGGCTGGCACAGATCAGCAGTTTGGGATCTTGTAAAATTTCACGGCCAATGATGAACTTCTGCAGATTACCGCCGGAAAGGCTTTTGGCATCCGCTGAGTTGCCGTGGGCTTTTACCCGAAAGCGGCTGATAACGTCGTTGGCAAATCCGTGAATTCGTCGCTGTCTTAAAAAACCACCGGACACCAGGTTTTGTAAAAAGCCGGTGAGCAGGCCATTTTCTGACAGCGACATATCAGGCACCGCTCCGCGACCAAGGCGTTCTTCCGGCACTACGGCCATGCCCAGGCGTCGTCGTTTACGGGGGGTTAACTGGCCAATGGGCTGATTATCCAGCGTGATAAAATCCGCTGAGGTAGCCAGCCTCTCCCCGCTGAGCAGCTGAATTAACTCTTTCTGGCCATTGCCAGCAACACCAGCGATACCAAGAATTTCCCCGGGTTTTACCGAAAAATGGATGTCGTGCAATGGAGTGCCAAACTCACCCATTGCCGCTTCCGTCAGCCCTGTGACGGCGAGGCGTTTATCTCCTTTCTTACTGGTGGAAAAACTGTAGCGCTGACCCAGTGTCGTCTGGCTGCCCACCATCATACTGGCCATATCCTCAGTGCTGGTGGTTTTTGGATCACAGGTTCCGGCAATTTTTCCGTGTCTCAGCACTGTGGCGCTATCACACAGGGCTTTGACCTCCTGAAGCTTGTGGCTGATAAACAGCAGACTGCAGCCTTCAGCGGCCAGCTTTTTCAAGGTGACAAACAAGCTGCTGACTTCTTGTGGTGTCAGCACCGAGGTGGGCTCATCCAGAATCAAAAGACTAATGTCTTGTACCAGACAGCGAATGATCTCAACCCGCTGGCGTTCTCCGGTGGATAAACTGTGCACATGGCGATGAGGATCAATGGGCATGCCGTAATGGCTGGAGATTTCCTCGATGCGTCGGGCTAGATCCTTCAGTTGGCCTGCTGCTCTTTTATCCATCGCCTTCCCGTAAAAAGAGAGTGCAATGTTTTCCACCACGGTTAAGGTTTCAAACAATGAGAAGTGCTGGAATACCATGCCGATGCCAAGGCGTCTTGCATGGGCTGGAGATTTAAGGGTGTGCTGCTGGCCATCAAACCAGATACTTCCACTGTCTGGCTGCGTCACACCATAGAGAATTTTCATCAAGGTGCTTTTGCCTGCACCATTTTCGCCTAGCAGCGCATGGATTTCACCGGGTTGGATGGCAAGGCTAACGTGGTCATTGGCAACAACCCCGGGATAGACTTTGGTGATTCCTGCACAGCGAATACGGTAGCGGCGGTCTTCACCGCTGCGGTTGTCAAAAACAGCGCCTTTACTGTCCAGGCGGTGTGACCGGCTGGATTCCGGCTGGTGACTTGCGGGCATGATGATCTCTGATGACGTATATTTATTCTTCTAGGTGAATCCGTTTATCACTGGAGTCTGTTTGATACAGCGCTTTTTTGATTTTTTTTGCTAAACATAATGTTGCTGGATCTCACGGTTTGCACAGTTTAATCGCTCGTAGGCAGTACTCTGTTCAGAGCAGAAATGCAACAGCCAATAATGCAAAACTCAGGATGGGCATTTTGCCAGAAGATCACAGTTTTTTACTACCAGAAAAGATTTATGCTGGCAGTTGCAGTGTGAATCTTTGTTTATGGATTTACCTGTTGAGCATTTGGGGTGTTTTTAAAAGCACAAAACATGCCAGAAATAAACAGCGATTGGCATGTATGAACCGGAGAGAATGATGAAAAAGTGGCAGTGTATCGTCTGTGGTTTTGTTTATGATGAGTCTGTCGGTTGGCCTGATGATGGCATACCTGCCGGAACTGCCTGGGAGGATGTTCCGGAGGACTGGCTCTGTCCGGATTGTGGAGCCAGCAAATCTGATTTTGAGATGATGGAAGTGAGTTGATTGATCGAAAAACCCGGATTTCTGACAAAAATCTTACAAACAGTTGGTCCAGACTATTGCCCTGAGAGCAGCGGTGTTTTAGTCTGTTTTTGTCTGTGAGCCATACACCTGCAGTCAAGAGCTGTTGCAGTCCTTGCTCAGGAAGCAAAAAACCCTTGATTCAAGGGAAGAAACAAGAAAAACAAAACGGAGTGTATTACCTATGCGTAAACCCGATCTGGTCAATGTCATCGCTGACGAAGCGGATATCAGCAAGGACAAGGCTTCTTTGGCGCTTAATGCCATACTTGAAGCCATCACCGGTGCCATGAAATCAGCAGACTCTGTCAACCTTGTTGGCTTTGGTACTTTTGAACAGCGCAGCCGTGCAGCCCGTACCGGTAAAAATCCCCAAACCGGTGAAACCATCCAGATCAAGGCCAGTAAGACGGTGGCTTTCAAGCCGGGCAAAGCCCTGAAAGAAGCCGTAAACTGATAGATCTCCATCTGGCCAGCTGCCATTGATGTGCCAGAGAATGGTAAACCGGCTACCGGTTTTACTATCTTCATAAAAACTGTTTGCACAACCTCTCAGAAAGCATTTTTCCATTGCCAGCTTTTGCAAGTTGCGCCATGGGGAAGTGTTTTCTTTTTAAATAGAGTTCGGGACTGAAGTAGTGAAATTCAAATTGTTGTTATGGGCACTGGGTTTCATGATGAAACGTGCCAGTCGAAAGAACCCCACATTTCAGAAGACGCTTGAAGGCCAGGACCTGACCTTTCAGCTCAGCAGTAAAGACGGTGTCGCCCGGCACTATATTGTCAAAGGCAAACAGGTTTACCCGGTTGCCGGAACCACCACCGAGCCAACATTTGAGCTTTCTTTCTCCAGTGCCACGAAAGGGTTTGAAATCCTGACGGCAAAAAATACCCAGGAAGCCTTTATGCGTGGTGTTCAGGAGCAGAATATCGTGGCAACCGGTGATCTCAGTAAAGTGATGTGGTTTCAAACCATGACCAGAGCCATGAAGGGGTAGTAAATTCTATCCTCTTAACGCCCTGCTATCGGATGCGATGTAAATAACCGATAGCAGGATACGTAGCTTCCATAATCTTTGGTTAATCTGATTTTAAGTGGTTGACAGTCCACCCAGCGATCTCTAATATGCGCCGCATCGCTGAGATGTTGAACAGCGATGGCAAGGCCCAGGTGGCGGAATTGGTAGACGCGCTAGCTTCAGGTGCTGGTGTGAGTTAAACCATGCGTCGTTTTGTTTTCGGACTTTTGTCCTTGCAAAACAAATGGTTGCAGGTTTGTTAAGGTAGATGACATATGTCGTTTCCTAAAATAAATCCTAAAACCTCTGGCTAAAAAATAGTCTTGTTTTTTGAACGAAAGTTCAATAGAGTTCAGCAAAATTTTTGACGATGCCCAGGTGGCGGAATTGGTAGACGCGCTGGCTTCAGGTGCCAGTGACTGCAAGGTCGTGGAAGTTCGAGTCTTCTCCTGGGCACCAAACATCGTCAAAAAGTATAAAAGTGTCGTATATGCCCAGGTGGCGGAATTGGTAGACGCGCCAGCTTCAGGTGCTGGTAACTGTATGGTTGTGGAAGTTCGAGTCTTCTCCTGGGCACCAATTCTCAAAGATATGTCGTGTAATTGGCGGCAAAAAAAACCGGACAACTGCCCGGTGATATCTTCTCTCATATCTCTTCCCTTTTGTTATCTCGTACCCTGTACTTCCTGGGTTTTCCGGATATAGATTTTCTTTGCTTCCAGTGTTTTGTGGCCGGAGACCAGTCCTTCATGGTCAGACACGCCTTTGGCTTTCAGGTCGTGGAAGTGCCATTTCTCATTAATCAGTCCTTCATCTACTGCGCGGTTGATCAGCTTCTGCCACTGGCTGTCCAGCGTGTTCTTGTGCATCTTTTGCCCCGGTGACATCTGAATGCCTTTTTTGGCAGGGACGTTGGGCGCTCCAAACACATACTCAAACTTTTCACCGTTATTGTAATCATCAAGGGTTTGCAGGGCTTTTCTCAGTCGTGGTGTCCAGAGGGTGATTTCATCCAGAGAACCTTTTACCCGTTTCAACTGTATGCCTTTCTCCAGCAGCTGGTCCCGCTTCATATTGATCAGCTCGGAACGTCTTGCCCGGCAGATATAGGCAAACTCCATCATGGCTTTCCAGAACGGGTTGGCCAGATAGTAAACGCAGGCGTAGTCTTCATCGCTGACGTACACATCCTGGCGATTGGGGCGTGGAAGAGCTTCGCAATCCAGCGATGGGTTAGGCGGTACCCCTTCGAGGTGGCTTCTGCCCCAGCTCCAGGCACTGGAGATCAGTTTGCGGGCATTGGCGACAGCACCCGGTTTGTCGGAAAATTTTTCATAGAACCGGTTCAATGATGGTGGTGTGATCAGCGCCAGCGGTACTTTACCGAAAGTGCCATACCCTTCCACGGGGAAGTTTTTCACCTTCGGGGTATACAGCCTTTTGTTGTACTGCCAATCCTTGCTCTGGCTTCTGAGTTTTCGGGACTCCAGATATTCATCCAGCAGCCAGCCCAATGTCTGGTCGGAACTTTTTTCCAGGTTTTCAATGGCCATATAGAGTTTGGACATGGCCATGGTCTCTGGTCCAAGTACAATCTCGGCACCGAATACATTCTTTTTGCCGACCCGGCCATGGTAGGGTTTATAGATGAAACGCCCTTTGCTTCGGTAAACGCCATCCGGCAATTGGGCATTCTCTTTATTACGTGGTCTTCCCATCAATACATCTCCTATAGGAATTTGAGTGTTTGTTTTTTGGGTTGTTGTGGTTCAGTGCCAATCAATGGCTGGTTAATGGCTGCGTAGGTGGTAACCACTTCGCCATTACGTCCGTAATAAAACGGTATCCGGTTTTGCACCATCCATTTGACCAGTGCCGTTTTTTGCTTGATGCCCGACCATGCCATCAGGTCAGGTTGGGAAATCAGCGCATCCATGTCCCATGCCCGTTAAAAGAATTTCAAAATGTCGTAACCGAGAACCGGTTGGGCATTACTGGTGGTCAGTCGCTTACTGTCGCGGTTGTGGAACAAGGTTTCTGACGGATCGTACATCAGGCCGAACTGCCAGCCTTTATCGGTAAGCAGGTACTTGCCCCTTTTGCCCTGACCGGTCCATTTGATGAGCCGGTGCTTCTCCAGTACCTCCACCACATGGTGACGGCTGCGACCAATAAACTCGCCCAGCTCCACCAGGGAGAAGTAATCGTCCAGTTCGTAACGGTTACGTTTGCGCTTTTGTTTTCTCTGGATGGGTTCTTCATCGGTATCAGAGCCAACTATTTCCGATTCAGGTGCAGGATCAGCATAGCGGCTATCCTGATCGATCGATTCAGTTTTGGATTCATCGGGGAGTGCAGGTTGTAAATGGTCCAGCACGGTCTGATACCACTTCACCTGTTTTACTGGCGCACCGCTGTTATGGGCTTTTCCGGTATCAAGGATTTCACACAGAGGCTGGCTCTGACCGGTGGGTACCCACAGGCTATCGATTTTGATTTGAAGTCCTGCCGCTTCCAGTAACTTGTTCACCTGACGGGGATCTTGAGGCGGTGTCATCATCTGACCCAGCTGGGTTGGGGTAAACGTCATGGCCTGGACAGGTGCCACCAGTTGTTTCTGGCCCATGGCTTCCAGTGGTGAAAAGTTGATCTGGCTTTTCACCAGTCGGTCTGCTGCCAGCATGGCCTGATTGCCTTCAAAGCCGTATTCCTTAACAAAGGATATGGCTTTCAGGCTGGTGTCCATATTGATTTTCAGCAGTTGATGGCGATCAAGCTGTGGTTCCTGAATAAGAGGGGCAAGGGGTTTAGATAGTCCGGATTCCAGTTCATACCATCGATTGATAACCGCCGCCCGACGCTTGACATCGTATCCGGTGATCAGTACTTCGAACTCAAACCTGGGCAACCGATATTCGGTGTATTTCTGCTTGTTTTGCGGGTTTACGTAGGTATGCTCAAATTTGAGCGTACCCCCTCCAAGCTTGCTCAGCATGACTTCAATGTCTCTTTTGACATTTTTATGCTCCTTGTCCAGCGCCTTGGCAATCTCCCGACTGGACATCACCATTTCTGTTCTGGCCACGGCACTGTCCGGAATAAATCCATACTGGCTGGCAGAGGGCTTGATGGGGGTATGGGTGGTGTTCATATTGATTCCTTTCATGCTCTTGCCATTTTGATGGAGAGTGGTTGCGGCCATTTTCAATTCCCTTTTCTGGTCATGGTCTTGTTATGGTGTCTCAGTGGATGGCGCTGCTCTTTACGACAGGGTCCTGATTGATATCCCTGATTCGTTGCAGGATCAGCCCAGTGACCAGCATCGCTTGATCCCGTGCCCGGGGGCTGTGAATACCCACGGTGATGGCAACAATCAGCGTGGTCATTTCAATCAGCACGGTTTCTGCATCCAATAGCTGACCTTCCATTTCTTCACCGATCCGGTCAGCCAGCATGACTTTTCTTGCCAGTTCCTTTTCCTCCTTTTTCGAGCTGAGACCAGCGGTCTGCTTCTGTTTTATCTCTATGGCCAGGGCCAGATCATCGGGTGTGAGGGGGCTCATTTCGGCTTTCATTAAAACAAGCTCCTTTAAAATGGGATGGAGTCGTCGTAGGCGTCATACTGTTGCGTTTGCATGGGCTGGGGAGCATGACCACCATCCCGGGCATTGGCGTATTGGTTAGGCTGTGATTGTTGATATTGGGATTGCGCAGGCTGGGCCTGCTGACCATTGGGGTTCTTTTCCAGGAACAGGAGCTTGCCATTGAAGCCGTTGTGCACGACTTCCCTCTGGTAACGATCCTGTCCGTTCTGGTCCTGCCATTTTCGGGTCTGGAGCTGGCCTTCGATCATCACTCTGTGGCCTTTGGCCAGATATTGAGCCGCCAGTTCGGCGGTCTTGCCATACAGCACAACACGATGCCAGTCGGTGCGGGTCTGTTTCTGACCGTCTTTTTTCCAGCTTTCTTCGGTGGCCAGGGAAAGGATGGTGACGGCATCACCATTGGCAGTGGCTTTGCAGTCCGGGTCTCTGCCCAGTCTGCCAATCAGGGTGACACGGTTCAGGGATGCGGCCATCAGGCGGTCTCCTTTTCTTCTTGTAGTGACAGTTGTTGAGCGGGGGTAATTAGCCCGGCGCGGCGGATGATCAGTTCAATGCGGTATTCGTTGCCGTGGCGGTCAAAGCGGTAGCAGTCCAGCGAGCCTTTGCCGAGCCACTTTTCCATGCTGTAAATGTCGTCGGTCAGGATTTCCTCGGTGACTTCACCATCGGTATAGAGCAGGTCGGGTTGCTCTTCGTTTTTTTCTGGTGCTGTGGCTGGTGCGAGTTCTGGCTCCGGTTCCGCTTTCGGTTCATTAGTCGCCAGTTTCTGTTGGGCTTCCTGACTGAGGCGCATTTCAATAATGGCCATGAGGTCCGATGGTTCCTTATGCAACAGGGTATCCAGATCGGGAAACAGGTAATCTTTGTCATTAGCCATTTTCCGGAACAACGCCAGATTATTTTTCAACGCTTGTGCTTGCTGCTTCTGCTCAATTCGAGCCTGTGCCAGCCGGTTATTTACAGCTGACTGCATACTGGATACGTTCTTCTTGCCCTTGATGACTTCCTGAAAGTCGATGGCCGTGACCACGGCGGCTATCCAGCCCGGGGTGAGTTCAACATTGATGGTCTGACGTTCTTTTTCCAGTGTGGTGACAGCTTTCAGCACCATGCTGTCTTTTATATGCTGCTTCTGATGTTTGACCTGCTTGTCCAGCGACTTGCGTTTGCTGGCCATGGCATCGGTGAGGTGGTCTATGCGGGTAAATAGTTCGGCGATTTCCGGTACCTGGGCAAGTGCGGTTTCTTTGCCATCTTTCAGTTTCTTTTCCGTCTTTTTGAAAAACTTCACCGCCGATTCGGCGTCAGCAAAATCCTGATCGCTGACCAGTTCAGACTTCACTGAATCAATGCGGTGGTGGATCTGCTCTTCAAGTTGGGGCAGATTGGAGTGATGAACCTGACCATTAAGTTGGATAACCAGGGCTGCGGTATCCTGAATAAGTTCGCCTTCCAGAACCGGCGTGGCTACTGCTGATTCAAAGTTGTGCAGATCTTCCTGAAACTGCTTCCATCCAGCGATCAGAGCTTCACGACGATAGTCTTGGGATTCATAGTAAACATGGCGTAGATTGGCGGAGGTACCATCGGAGCAAACAAACAGTACCCGTTCGGCACCACTGACCAGTAGCTGTTGTTCCAACTGCCAGTAATAGGCAGGCTCAATGCCTTCCCCTTCGATCTGGGCTACCAGCTTTTCATTCCAGAGCTTGTGCTCAAATATCAGGTCTTCCATCATGGTTAGCCCGTCGAAGCTGGCCAGCAGGGGTAGACCGTCGATGGTGGTTGCACCCGTGGCCGGAAACAGATCCGCGCCGGCAATCTTTTCCGCCAGTGGTCGTGCCTCTGCTTCAGCCTGATGTCCGGCATCGAATTTTTTTTGCTGGAATTCGTTTACCTCTGGGGTACTGCCGGTTTTCTTCTGGTGCAGCAGCTGGTCCCGGCTTATAAACGGACTGTCGCCCATCATGGCCGGTGCCTCGCTGGCGGTGAAATAGTTTTGGCGCAGGGCAAGCCATTCAGGCGTCCCCTGTTGAATATCGAGAATGTCCATTTAATGGCCTCGTGGTTGGATGGCTTTCAGTTGTTGTACTTGCTGCGGGGTGGGTGGAGCTTTGGATTTGATTTTGCGGATAATGCGATCTGCACTCTGTTTACCGGACTCAATGGACGCCCGCCACTCCGATAAATGGCGCTGGAAGTCTGCATCGGGGTAGTGGGCCTGAGTCTGCGGTTGAGTATCTCCATTCATATCGGGCACATAACCATCGGTGTCATCGTCCGTGCAGGCCAAGCCCAGAATACCTACCAGGGTCTGACGCTTGAGATAAGTCACGGTAGAACCGATCTGCTGCAGTGGGCTTTTGTTACCGGTGTTATCCACAGGGCCGGTGGCGGTGTTGCAGATGGAGTGGCCGGATACATGACCCAGATTGCAGGTGATCGTGATAGATGGTCCGTTCTGCTGTTGTTCAAACCAGTAGCTCAGGCCATAGCGATGAAGAACCGGCTGAACCGCAGCGACCACATCATCAATGGAGGCGTAGGAGTACTCCATACGGCCGCCACTTTTCGTATTGAAAGCAGCGTTCTTGCTTTTCTTCACTACCGGCATTTCCTGCTGAAACCGGGCAAAGGCCTCATTGAACTGCTGTCGTGCAACAATGGCCTGACTCTATTCATACAGGCTCATCACCCGTTCCAATGTGTCAATGTTGGCATTCTGGGCGATGGCGGAATGCATAATCTGACCCACTTCCGACAGTCCAGAAGATTCAGGTTTATCCACAGGCAACACTCCTGTGGATTCAATCAGTTCGGTTTTCTTTTTAGCTGGCATGGCGAAGGGCCTCGTCCCGGTGAATGCGGTTTCTGACGGCCAGTACCTGATCAGCAATTTCCATGCGGAAACTCTTTTCCCATGCACTGGATAATGTGCGGTGCAGTTCGCACCAGGCGCGGAAATCAACAATCACGGCATCTGCCGTTTTCGGGTCTTTACGCCATGCGGCGATTTCATCCCTGATGACCCGATAGATCTGGAGCACGGTCATATCCGGCGTGATGTTGCTGGCGATCTGGTCTTTCAGGATGCAGACCTTGCCGTAGTCGTAGGTGTACTGATTGATGTTCAGCCAGTCGCTGATACCCGTGACGACGGGTTCTTCCAGCCGGTTGATTTGGGTTTGATTAGCCACGGCAATAACCTCTTTTGCTGGCGTAGTTAATGACATCCCAGCTGGAGAGCCGGGAGTGTTCGTTGTTGCAGTCATGCACCAGCTGTTTCACGGCCAGCCAGCGGTAGCCCTGCATGGGGTGGAATTCTTCCAGGGTAAGAAAGGTCAGGAAGTTGCCCGGGGTCAGAACGCCAAAACCGGCAATAATGATGGGCTTGTGATCTTCGATCTGTGCCTGAATGTGGGTTTCAATCCGTTCCAGCTCGGACTCGATGGTCTCTTCACGGGCTTCCCTGTCGTCAATGGCATTGAGGTGCCGGTTGAGATCGCGGGTGACTGCGTCCATTAAAGATTCCTTATTTTTGTAAATTAAATGTTTTTCATATTTATATAATTGCAAAGTAAAACTTTGCAAATGATAAGTAATAATATATTTATATTGGCTTGTTGTTATTGATAGTTTCTATAAATCTATGGTATTGGTTAGGTGTATCAAGGGGTGTGGTTTGTTTTCTGACACGGGTTCAGGGATGGATAGCGTAGAGCAGTGGATTCAGTGTTTGCCAGAGTCTTTGCAGATAGCCATAAATAACACGGGGAATACCGGAAATGTCATAGCTTTTGTAAACTCGATACCCAAAAGCAAAGGGCGGCCGCGATTTACCCGAAGTGGCCGATGTTACACACCGGCTGCTACCCGGCAGGCAGAAAATGAAATTCGTTGTTTGGCAAGGCTGCAGCTGAAGAAAATGCTGGCTGGCCCTGTGGGGGTTTTGGTGGTGGCGGTCTTTCCGATTCCATCAAGCTGGTCAGGGACGAAAGCCGGTCAGGCGCAGGCAGGGGGCATCCGCCCGGCGGTGAAGCCGGACTTCGACAATGTCGCCAAACTGTATTGTGATGCCCTGAACGGGATTCTCTGGGAAGACGACCGGCAAATTGTCGATGGCCGCTGCATCAAGGTCTATGGACAGCAACCTGGTGTGCTGGTGATTGGCTGGCCGCTATAACAGGAAGCTGACACCGACGGCAGTGCCCTTGTAGATATCCTTGATATCCCCCGCATAGTTAAGATCAAAAGTGCCGTACAGCCGATTGATGAATCGCAGGCTGTGTTGCGACTTGCTGATCGGGTTCCACAGGCGAAGCGAAAGTTCACCGTCGTGTTCTATCAGCAGGATCTTCCCCGGCTCAGGGGCAATTACGGTATCCACCTGAACTTTGGCACCTTTGGGAATACTGATCGCCGTATCGGATGGGGTCTGGTTGACCATGGTGTCGTTTTCCATCCGTAACAGAAAGCTCTTGTGGTCCGACTCAATAATGCAGATGGCCGACTCCGAGAGTACCTGCTGTCGTCTTTCATCGAGTTCATCAAAGAAAGCGCTCGCCTTATCCAGGCTGATGTAGGGCAGGGTTTTCGGATCCGGCAGCTCTTCGCCGGTCTCCAGCCAGTGAATGGAAACGCCAAGAAAATCAGCGATGGCGATTTTGTTATTCAGCTTCGGATTTCTGGCACCACTCATCCACAAACTGTATGTCCCTTCCGTGCAACCCACGGCGCGGGCGATATCGACATTTTTCAGATTTTGCTCTTGGGCTTTGCTTTTGACCCGGTCTGTCCAGTTTGTCACGTTCTTTTCCAATAACTGTTATTCATTATCCATAAGCAAAATAGTACACGGCTGGGAGCTATTGATTAAGGGCGAGAGTTCGCTTTGGATGAGTCGGGCTATTTACAAATGATCTAAAAGAAACGTATTCTCTTAATTATCTTTGCTTAAGAAAAGAAATAACGATAAAAACTGATTCACAAGGAAAGATGTGATGAACCAATCTCAGCCTCATGCTCAGTTCAGAGCATCAGCCAGCCTCTTCGTTCGCACCGCAGGAGGTACCCCATGATCCATACCGACGAACTGGGCATCCCCGACCAGCCACAATGCTGGCAGGATATTCTGTGGCCACTGGCAGGACAGCCCGCCATGCCAACCTCGGCATCACTGTATGAAGAGTTGTGCTGGGAAAATCCGGATATTGATGTGGGCGAACAGTTGTTGAAAGCGTTTCACTACATGATCGATCGCTGGGACCAGCCGGGTGAGGCCAAAAACGTGGTGATCTTTCTGAAAAAGTGGATGAGCCTGAATCAGAAGAATGCCCTGCAGGCGGCGAGGTATTTTCCAAAAGAAGCACCACTGGCAGGAGGTGACCAATGAAAGAGTTTGGCAAGGTCTACAGCCAGTTCTGGATCAGTGATGATATTCAGCCGCTGTCAGATAAAGCCAGACTGTTGGCCCTGTATCTGTTGACCACCGGCCACGGGAATCTGATTGGTATCTTCAGGATGCCAAAAGGCTACATGGCGGCAGACCTTAACTGGGACGAGCCGAGCGTTGAACGAGCGATTGCCGAGCTAACGACGAGTGGTTTCCTGTTGGCCTCTGACCAGTGCCAGTACATCTGCATTCCGCAGTTTATGGAACACAACCCTGTGGACAATATCACCCAGATTGATGCTCGCCTGAAGCTGCTGGTGAAACTGCCACCGATGCTGCTGGAAGACTTGCCCGGAGTGCTACCTGTTATCGAGAGGGCGCTTGTGAAAGCCAGTGATTACAAGGGCTCGAAGCAAACAGAAGCTTTGTTGGAAACTGCTCGGAAGATGCTCGGCCAGTGCTCGGCAGAATCTCGCCCAGAGAATAAGAGAAATAGAGAAGAAGAGAATAAGAGAAATATTTACAAGACATATGTCCGATCTGATGATCGCACGACCCCCAGGACGGGGGAAGTGCCACCAAGTGCCGGGAGCACGACTGGTGCGACCCCCAGGACGGGGGAAGTGCCACCAAGTGCCGGGAGCACGACTGGTGCGACCCCCAGGACGGGGGAAGTGGCACAGGCCAAATCGGGCAGGACTGATTTCTCTGAATCTTTCGAGCAGTGGTGGAGCCAGTATCCGAAGCGGGAAGGTGACAAGGGCAACAAAACCAAAACCTTTGGTCACTACAAAACACGACTCCGGGAAGGTCATACCCCTGAAGCCCTGCTGGCCAACATCCTGAAATACGCCCGTTACTGCGATGAGACCCGGGTGACGGGTACCCAGTACGTGAAGACCACAACGGCCTACCTGAATAACCCCGACAACGCTAGCAATCCATGGATGGTGAACTATGAAGCCCGGCAGCGAAATTCTGGAAAACTCAGCCTTGTTGAGCAGGTCGAACAGGCCAACGCCCATATCCTCCAGCCCGGAGCCTTCAGCGAACAGGGAGCCTTCAGCGCAGAGGGAGCCTTCAGCGCAGAGGGAGCCATCTACGACGTTGAGCCAGAGGGATCTGGTGAATCTGTTCTCGACCATGACGGGACTGTTCGGCCAGAAGTGGACCAGTGCCTACGGTCTGGCTGATCGCAATGGCGTGTGGCTGAAAGCCCTGGATGGGTTGCATCCTTCCCAGTTGGAAATCGGGCTCAACCGTGTGAGGCTGGCTGGTAGTGAGTGGCCACCAACCGCGCCAGAATTTCGCAAGCTGTGCCAGCCGATGCCGGAAGAACTTGGGTTGCCCACGCTGGCCAAAGCCTGGCGGGAAGCCAATGAGCATGCCAGCCAACCCGCTCATCACGGCTGGAGCCATCGGGCGGTATATCTGGCAGGACGGGCAGCAGGTTGGTATGAGCTGCGCAATGCCGGTACTGCGGAAGAGTGTCGGGAGGTGAAGCGTCGGTTTGGGGCGGCTTACCAGGCTTTGGTCAACCGTGAATGCCAGGGCCAGTCGTTGGAAGACCAGTTGTCCATCGAGCACCAGTTCGATCCGGCCATTCACTCGAATCAGCTGGTCAGGGAGAGCATGGCCGAACAGGGCATTGATCCGCTGGATGGGCAGGGTGCAAGGCAGAAACTGATGGGAATGTACAGATGAATGGGCTCAGGGATGGCATCTGGTTGGCGGTGGTCTGGGTTGTGCTGGTGATGGTGCTCTGCTGGCACTTTGTGGAGGCAATCTGATGGCAGAGCTGGCATTGCAGAAAGTCTCGGCTCAGATGCTGGTGCCGGTATCGGACGATGGCCAGTTATTTGTACAGCAGCTGAAGACAGGACAAGTGATTCGGGCTGAATTTCGCAAAGCCCGTAATCCGCATTTTCACCGCAAGTTCTTTGCCCTGCTGAAGCTGGGCTTTGATCACTTTGAGCCGCAGCCGTGCCGGATGGAAGGAACCGACCAGTGGTTCACGCCGGAGAAAAATTTTGAGGAGTTCCGTCGCTGGGTGACGGTTAAGGCAGGATTTTACGATGTGATCGGATACCCGGATGGAGGCGTTCGGGTCCGTGCCCGAAGCCTGAAGTTTGCCAGCATGAGTCAGGAGGCGTTTGAACAGTTGTACTCCACGGCGGTGGATGTGTTGCTCCAGTTTGTGCTCCATCCGGGACGGGGTTGGAGTCGGCTGAAGGTGGAATCACTGGTGGAGCGAATTATCAATTTTGCGTAGGGGGAAGGAGTCCATGAGATACCTGTCGTTATTTTCGGGGATTGAAGCGGCGACTGTTGCCTGGCATCCGTTGGGGTGGACACCGGTGGGCTTTGCCGAGATCGAACCATTCCCCTGTGCAGTGCTGGAACACCACTACCCCGATGTACCCAACCTTGGCAGCGTGACGGATATCACGGAAGCCATGATCCGCAAACTCGGCCCAATCGATCTGGTGGTGTTTGGCAGCCCTTGCCAGGATCTGTCGGTGGCTGGCAAACGAAAAGGATTTGACGGTGAACGATCAGGACTCTTCTTCGCAGCAATACAGATTATTCGGTGGGCCAGAAAACACGGCAACTGCCGCTTCGCCCTGTGGGAAAATGTGCCCGGCGCCTTCAGCAGTAACCAGGGCAAGGACTTTGCTGAAGTATTGCGATTACTTACTGGCACTGAGCAGTCATGTGCAGAAAAGTGGCGCTACGCTGGAGTTTCATTCGGTAAGGAAGGGCTTGTTGAATGGCGGGTGTGTGATGCTCAATTTTATGGAGTACCCCAACGTCGTCGAAGGGTCTTTGCTCTGGCAGATTTTGGAGACTGGACCCGTCGGGAACCGATTCTATTTGAGTCCGAGAGCTTGCTCCGGGATTCTGAACCGGGCGCAGAAGCGTGGGAAGAGCCTGCCGCCAAAGCTGGAGCAGGCATTGCAGCAAGTGGCCTCACGGGGAACCTGAGTGCTTACGATATGACGGCCTTCGGACAGTACGGTCCGGGTAAAACATCATCCACATTGAAGCAGCGGGATTACAAAGATGCCACGGATCTGGTGGTGTTCGAGCCCGGTGCCATGTCGCGGCTGGGTGGCCACTGGTCATCGGAATTATCACCCTGTCTTCGAGCCCATATGGGCGATAACCATCCGACCATTGCCTTCAATCCAAAGGACGATCCGGTTCATTCCGAAACCGTGGCCATGACGTTACAGGCTCAGGAGAACGGTTTGAGTGCCGCAGTGGCGATACCGATTCATGATCAGGCCACCCGACATTCTGGCAAGCGAGGCGAGCACCAGGACGGGAAAGGGAATGGTCTGGGTATCGGACAGCCTGGTGACCCGATGAACACATTAACAGCCGGTGATAAACACGCAGTTGCCAGTACCTCCACCGGTGAAGCTGGGTTAGCTATACGGCGATTGACTCCTGTCGAATGTGAACGTTTGCAGGGTTTCCCGGATGGGTACAGCGCGATTCCCTGGAAAAACAAACCGGCTGAAGATTGTCCTGATGGCCCGAGGTACAAGGCTCTTGGTAACTCTATGGCCGTTCCGGTTATGCGCTGGATTGGAAATCGTATCCAAACCGCGCTGAATTAGGAGGCTGCCATGTACTTTGCTTTGGAACCGGCCCTGATGCGGATCTTTGGAACGCCGGAGCTGATGATAAAAACCGCCAGCTGGCAGCGGGATATCAACGCCGGTTATCGTAAGACAGCGCTTGCACCAGAGCATCGGAGTACCCGGGATGAAAGACTGGGTGATGATGGTATTCGTAAGGGCGATCTGCGGGAAAAAATGCAGCCGGAACTCTTTGCCATTCTGACGATCCGGTATGACGATAATCAGGCGAATCGTATTCATGCATGGCACCTGGTGCAGCATCACCTACGAGCAGATCAGCGGCTGCCAAAACCGCTTCGCTGTAATCCGGTTCTGCTGAGACTCTGGCTAATGTATGAGCTCCAGCACAACTATTTGAGGGAAAAAAAAGGCCGCGTAGGAATTGAGATCAAGGGACGGAGTGAGCGGACGGTCTTCCGTTGGAAAAAATCCTGTCACAGGGTTTGTGATGAGTGGGTCAACCAGGCGGAAGATGAGGCTCAGCAACTGCTGGAACAGGCGGGCGTCATTCATTTTGAGTATTAACTTGCAGGCTTTTCACTTCCGAGCCAAGTTGTATACATATTGTATTTACATTGGGGTGGGTTATGGAGACCAGCGTATTTTTTAACAATAAAACGCAGGCTGTCAGAATTCCGAAAGAGCTTGCCTTTCCGGATACGGTTAAGCGAGTCATGGTGCGTAAAGAAGGAAAAGCCATCATCCTGACGCCGATCGAAGACTCCTGGGAAGCGTTCCTGGCGATGGAGCCCATTGATGACTTTCCAGAGAGGGAGCAACCGGCCTGTCAGGTTCGGGAGGACTTTTAATGGCTGAATACATGGTTGATTTTTAGAGGGGGTGAACGTGATCGACTTTGACGGGGCAGCCGCACGGGAGTCAGCAAAAGTCAGAGAGGAATTGAGAAGGGGGCAACAAATTGGTGCTTATGATACCTTGCTGGCAGGCCATGCCAGAAGTCGGGGGATGGTAATGGTCACTCATAATCAGCGAGAATTTTCCAGAGTTCCCGGATTGCAACTTGCCGATTGGCTGGGCTGAAAAAGGGTGCTGTGACCAAAATTTGATCTGTGCTTGACTCATAGTGTCAGTATAAGTACGGTAAAAGCTCATGCTGGGAGACTTCCCGATAACTTGATTTCCCACTGCTTGAATCCTTCAAAGAAACCCGGCCCCGTTGCCGGGTTTTTAGTTTCTGTCACTCCCAAACTGAACCACTATAAAAAAGGAACTTCATGTTTCACTTTTCCACTTCGTCCAGGCGACATTTGTCGACTTGTGATGAGCGGCTTCAGCGTGTCTTCAGGAAAGTGATTGAGCATTACGATTGTACGATTATTTGTGGTCATCGGGGTAAGGCTGCACAGATGCTGGCGTTTGAAAATGGTCAGTCGGAGTTGCAGTGGCCAGATAGTAATCACAATGAGCTGCCCAGCAAGGCTGTGGATGTAATGGCTTATCCCTTGGACTGGTTTGATTATCAGCGATCTGCGCACTTTGCCGGTTATGTGTTGGGGGTTGCTGAGGTTATGGGCATCAAGCTGCGTTGGGGTGGTGACTGGGATAGGGATGGTCAGCTGAAAGATCATCGGTTTAAGGATTACCCGCACTTTGAGCTGGTGGATGATTAACCTGAACCCAATGGCTGGAATTGCCAAAGCGCTGATGGGTGGGCTTGATGGCTTGTTCACGTCTGATGAAGAGCGAGCCAAAGCTGAATTGTCTTTGAGTCACCAGTTACAGCAGCCTCATATTCTTCAGGCATTGGCCAATATCGAAGGAGCAAAGCATCCATCGGTATTTGTGTCTGGTTGGCGGCCTGCCCTTGGTTGGCTCTGTGTGTTGATTCTTGCCTGGACCTGGATTGTTCGGGATCTGGTCATCATTGGTTTGATGCTTGTGGATAAGTCAGAAGTGGTTCAGCAGTTACCCACAGCCGACACCAGTACCGTGATTACTTTGCTGCTTTGTTTGCTGGGCTTGGGAGGTGCTCGAACGCTGGAGAAACTGAAAGGTGTTGCCAGGAGATAGCTATGGGTGATGAAGACCGCTTCAACCGTATAGAGCAAAAGCTGGATGGCATTACCCAGATCCTGCAGACCTTGGCCAAGCACGATGAGCGGATGGTGAACCTGGCACTGCGAGAAAAACGCAGTGAGGAACGGCTGGATGCTATCGAAAAATCGGTACTGAAAAACTCGACCATCAGCAGTGTGATTCAGTGGATTGCTGCGACCACCACGGCAGGCATTATCGCTTTTGCTATCAAACAGTTTCTCTAATCATGGCTAATCACAGTAAATACACTCCTGAGATGTGCGAGCAGGTGAAGGAGTTGATGAGCACAGGCCTGAGCAGGAAAGCTACCGCTACGGAAATGGGGATCAGCTATAACACGTTTCTGTCGTACATCGATAGGTATGAGGAATTTGCTGAAGCTGTAGCTCAGGCAGATGTGCTGGCAGAGGTGTTTTGGGAAGAGAAATACATGCAGGGAGCACTGGGTATGAATAAGGATGTTTCCCCGGCCATGCTGATCATGTATATGAAAAACCGGTACCACTGGCGGGATCGCCATGAGCAGACCGTAGTGGCGGAAAAGATACCGACGCTGGATGAATGGCTGGAAGAAAAGGACGGGTAACGCCAGCCCGGTAACGGCTGTTGACTGAGTTTCAGTTCTACGCCAGCAAGTGCCTGAAGATCCGCACCAAAAGCGCCAAAGTCATTCCCTTTCAACTCAATAAGGCTCAGCTCTACCTGGATAGTCGCATCGAGGATCAACGCCTGCGCACGGGCAAGGTGAGAATTGTTGTGCTGAAAGGACGACAACAGGGCTGTTCCACCTATACTGAAGGGCGATTTTACTGGCTGGTGAGTAATCGCAAGGGGCTACGGGCCTATATCCTGACCCACGAAGCGGATGCCACCGCCAACCTGTTTGATATGGTGCAGCGGTATCACGACAATCAGCCACCGTTTACCCAGAGGGAACTGAAGAATAAGAGCTCCAAGCTGTTGGAGTTTTACCACGATTCCGGGTATCGGGTGGGAACCGCTGGCAATAAAGGAGCTGGTCGATCATCCACAGCGCAGCTGTTTCATGGATCGGAAGTGGCATTCTGGCCTAATGCGGATGAGCACCTGGCGGGCGTATTACAGGCAGTACCCAATGAAAACAATACTGAGGTCATTCTGGAGAGCACTGCTAACGGCGTCGGTGGTGTGTTTTATGATTATGTTATGGACGCTGATGCTGGGCGCGGTGATTTTGAACTGGTGTTTATACCTTGGTTCTGGCAGGACGAGTACCGTGCCGAAGTCTCCGCCGACTTCACGACAGATGCAGACGAAAGATACCTGAAGCAGCAGTATGACCTGGATGATGAACAGCTGCAGTGGCGTCGCCAAAAGATCTATGAGCTGAAGTCGGAAGACAAGTTCAAGCAGGAATACCCTTGCAATATTCAGGAAGCTTTTCTGTTTTCCGGACGGCCAGTTTTTGATCCTAAACATACCGAAGCTGCCAGGCAGGAGTGCTACTCGCCTAAATGGCAGTGTGAGCTGACACCTAATGGCTTAAACCGGAAAAAACCGGGATTACTGAACATCTGGTACCCAGTGGAGGGGAGTCAGCAGTATGTCATCGGTTGCGATGTGGCGGAAGGATTGGCACCGATCAATGACAAACACAAGCACGGAGATTATTCATCCATCGACGTATTGGACCGTTCCGGTTATCAGGTGGCCCACTGGTCTGGCCATGTGGCACCGGATGACCTGGGCAAGATGCTTAACCATCTGGGGCGTTACTACAACAATGCCCTGATTGGTGTGGAAAGAAACAACCACGGTCTGACCACCATCACCAAACTCAAAGACCTGAAATATCCCAATCTCTATATGGAAACTACGGTGGACCAGCGCACCCAGAAACGCACTAAACGGATTGGCTGGCTTACTACGAGCAAATCAAAACCATTAATGATTGATCATCTGGCTGCATTGCTCAGGGATGGCGAAGCGGGAATCTGCAACGTAGAGACGGTAAAGGAATGCCAGACCTACGTCATTGAAGACAACGGAGCCACTAATGCTCAGGAAGGTTGCTTCGATGATCGGGTGATCAGTTATGCCATTGCCCAGCAGATGGTTCTAAAACTGCCAAGGCGGAAGATCAATATCAATGAGCTGAAATATCGGGCTCCAGGGAAATCGGCATACTGATGGAACGGACAATCATTCTTTTTACTCAGCAGGTGGTGGGTAGCTGGCCAGCCATTATGGCCGGTCATCGTTTTGAGTGGCAGCGACGCAGGGGCAAGAAGGTCAGGTAATGGAACACGGACTGGTGATGGTCGCGACCCCGGATGAGGTGACTCAGGCGGAGATGGACAACGAGCGTCGTGAACAAGCGGTTCGTGATGCTTTTGCATCAGATCTCTACAGTCGTTGGCAAGGCTATCGGGAAGCAAGACGGGAAGTGGAAGACGAATGGCTGGATGCGCTGCGGGCGGTAAAAGGTGAATACGGTCCCGAGCAGGAAAAGGTGATGGAAGAACAGCAGGCCTTGAGCCGGGTGTTTATCAAGATCACAGCCACCAAGGTGAATGCAGCCTATTCTCGACTCATTGATCTGCTTTTTCAGAATGTGGATAGCTTCTGGGATATTGTTCCCAGTCCACTGTCGGATATTCCTGCATCTATAAAACAGCAGATCCGCATGATGGCAATTCAGGAACTGCTCTCCTATCGACTGGACCCCCGAACCCGCAACCAACTCATCCAGGAACGTAATGATGAGATGGAACGGGAGCTGCTGGCAGAAGCATTGGAGAAGGCCAATACCGCTGCCATGAAAATGAAGCGGTTGATCAAGGATTATCTGATCAATGCCAATGCACTTACCGAAATCAAAAAGATGGTTCGTGAACAGGTGACCCTTGGAACCGGCTGTATCAAGGTAGCAACCCTGAATATCCGAAACCATGAGAAGTGGGAAAGTGAAGGTGATGAATGGAAACTCAACGAGCATCAGAGCATTGAGCCGGATATTGAATGGGCCAGTGTCTTTGACCTTTTCCCTGATCCCTATTCCCATGATCCCGGCAAACCAAATGATCTGTTTCGACGCCATGTGCTGACCAAACATGAGTTCAGAGAATTAGCAGGCAGCCCTGGTTTTGAGACCGATACCATTCACGCCATTCTGATGGAGTCTCCCCAGGGAAACCATGTACCCGAAGATTACGAACGGGAACTGCGAAATATCAACGACAATGATGAGCAGTATGTTACGCCCCAGCGTTTTGATGTGCTGGAGTATTGGGGGCCGGTAGATGGCCATCAGCTGATGGAGTATGGCGTTACCGATATCGATGAACAGGCAGAGTACCAGGCCAATATCTGGATCTGCGATGGCCGGATGATTATGGCCAGGCTGAATCCTCTGAAGCCGGAAGCTATCCCTTACAAGTTTGTCCCTTACGAAAGTGTTTTGCATCGATTCTGGGGCATCGGTATCCCCTACATGATGAACGACAGTCAGGATGTCATGAACTCCACCGGCAGAGCCCTTTTGGATAATGCAGCCCTGACTGCAGGCCCAATGTTCCAGATGGATGTGAGCAAATTTCCGGAAGGTATGAGCCTGGAAGATGCTAAGAAAATCTATCCTTACCGACTCTGGTTCTATGACGGTGAAGCCGGTGAAGGGCCAATGATTCAGGCCATCAATATCCAGAGTAACCAGAAGGATCTGTCAGGTATCTTCGAAATGTTCCGAAGGTTTGCGGATGAAGAAACGTCACTCCCCAGTTACACCCACGGCGAACAGACCCAAAACCTGAATAAGACTGCCAGCGGCATGAGTATGCTTATGACAGCTGCCAATGTAGCCCTGAAAAGCGTAGTGAAAAATATAGACGACTACGCCACGGTTCCGCTGATTGACAGCCTGTTTAATTTCGCCATGCGCTGGAGTGACAGCGAGGATGCCAAGCGGGGCGATCTGGATGTGGTGGCCATGGGCAGTGCTGCGCTGGTGGCCAAGGAGTTGCAGTCAGAGCGGATGATGAATGCCCTGAATGTCAGTATGAATCCGGTTCTGGGTCCCATGACCGATCACCGTTATCTGTATAACGAATACCTAAAATCCCTGGATATTGATCCTGATAAAGCCCTGCGCCCCGAGGAAGAAATGTATGCCCAATCCACTGCACCTGACCAGCCAGGAGGCGGAAGCGATCCTGCGGCTGGAGGACAACCCGGATTACCAGATGCTGGTGGAGCATCTGGAACGTCGCCGAACGGAGCTGCTGGAGAAGATGGCGCTCGCCCGGGATTCAACGGAATTACGCATCCTGCAGGGTAAGGCGCAGGAACTCAGTGATTTGATGCACTTATCTCATCGATCACGAACCTACATACGACAGCAATGACTTAAACCGAACCGTCGAAAAGGCGGTTTTTTTATGCCCGGGAGTGGGCGGTGTCCCGACAACGCACGCCTGCATGGATGCAGGAGTTAGTGGGCATAAAAGCAACGCAGGAGCAGTTGCCGAGGAGCACCTGTCGGGTCATATCTTTAAAAAGGACTTTTAAAACATCATGGAAGATGCGGGCCATATCCTTTCACTTAGCGGTGGTAAGGATTCCACCGCGCTTGCGCTGCTGGCCAGAGAAGAACTGGAAGCAGGCCATATTAATAACCTGAAGCTGGTGTTTGCTGATACCGGTAATGAACATCAGGATACATACGACTACGTTCAGTATTTGAAGGATCAAGTATTCAGCGACTTGCCTTTTGAAATTGTCAAAGCTGACTTTACCAGGCAGATCAATAAAAAAAGGGCGTACATAGAGGCCAACTGGGAAACTGACCTGATGGCTGCAGGGTTGTCTGATATCGAGGCGGCAGAACGGGTGAGCAAAGCGCTGGATATATTGCAGCCTACCGGCAATCCGTTCCTGGATCTTTGTTTGTGGAAAGGACGGTTTCCCAGTACCCGCAGACGTTTCTGTTCGGAAGAACTGAAACACAGGCCCATTGACGATCTGGTAATCAAGCCCGCCCTGGAAGAATACGACGATGTTTATAGCTGGCAGGGTGTACGGGCCGATGAATCGCCAGCCAGAGCGTTACTGCCTGTTCAGGAAGAACATCCCAAACGGTGGGGCCTGATTACCTATCGACCGATCCTGAACTGGAATGTAGAGCGGGTTTTTGAACAGCACCGCAAGCATGGTGTGAAGCCCAATCCCCTTTAATCAACAGGGGATGAAACGAGTGGGTTGCATGCCTTGTATCCATTGCGGCAAGCAGGAAATGAGAGAGGTCGCCAAACGGTTCCCTGAAGCCATTGAACGGATCAGTCAGTGGGAGGCGATGGTGTCCGATGCGGCCAAGCGGGGAGCCAGTACGTTTATGGATGCCAGGGTGACGGCAAAGATGCTCGGCACCGGCACCAGTGTTGAAGAAATACACCACACCAGTCACGGTATTCGAGCCTATGTGGACTGGTCACGAACCGCCAGAGGTGGCAAACAGATAGACCTGATTGCCATGACCGAAGTGGACGATATACCGCTTTGCAGCAGCCTTTATGGGTTGTGTGAATAGTACTTTTGACAGCAGAAGTATGACTTCTACCGGCAAAGGTATGACAACCAACCAGAGACGTTTGCGTCGCAAGGAAAAACCTTGCGTGAACCTTACACGCAACAAATTTAAGTAACACGAACCGCCTGCACTGGCGGTTTTTTTTGCCTGTTTGAAGGACAAGCCCTGAGCCCCGGAAGGCAGGTCAACCAACTTTGTGGACAAGCCATAGCGCCCCACAGGGAGAGTGAAGATGGCTATTGATGCCGAAAAGCTGGATCAGGAAACCGATGCCGAACTGGCAGCCCTTATGGGTCTGAATACGGAAGCCCCTGCTGCTTTTGCACAGCAAGAGGATGAGCAGGATAAGCAGACCGACCAGAACCCACCCGCTGATGAGTTACCCCCGCCACCTGCACCGCAGTCGGATGCTGATGACGAACTGTCAGAGCCGCTTGCTCCCGCATCCCGTGAAGACAGCGGTGAAGACTGGCAGGACAAGTACACCAAGGCGGAAGAGTCCCGCAAAAATGCCCATGCCCTGATGACCCAGGCCACGCAGAAAGCCGCAGATTTGGAGCGCAGTAATAATGAGTTTCAGCAACAGATGGCCACTCTGCAGGCCAAAGTTGATTTGCTCAGTCAGCAGAGTTTGAGCCAGGCGAATCCATCCAATAGCGAACCATCGCCGTCTGATCAGTTTCAGGAACTCCGTAAGGATTACCAGGAGCTGGACCCGGTGTTTAACAAGCTGGATGAGTCGGAACAGCTCAACAGAAAACTGGAACAGCGGCTGGTGGCTATTGAGAAGGCACGGCAGGAGCAGGAGGCCGATCAGGCTCGACAGGCATTCTGGAGCAAGTTGCGCAGTCTTCATCCCGATGTGGAGCAGATCTCTGCCAGTGAGGACTTTAAAGGCTGGTTTGCACGACAAACGGCTGATGTTCAGGAGCTGAGTCGTGTCAGCCCATTGGGGGCGGCACAGGTAATGAGTCTCTATAAAGAGGCTGCCGGTCTGAACAAACCTGTAGCAAAACCGGCACCTGATCCAGCGCAAAAAATGCAGCAGGCAAAACAGATGAGCGAGCCGCCGGTGCGGTCCCGCTCAACACCGACCACTCAGGGTCGCCAACCCGCTATGACACTGGAACAGATAGCGGTTATGCCGCAGAAAGAGTTTGATGCCAACGAGGAAAAACTCGATGAGGTTCTGGCCCAGTGGATTAAGCAGGGAGGCAGGCTCTAACCGATTCTCGAAAGAGATTCAAAGGATCTGAATCATGGCAACGACCACGTTTCCAACAGGGGCTATGGCAAATGCCCTGTCGGTTATTTATTCCAAAAAGCTCAACGCGAAGTTCTATAAACGAACCGTGTTGTCCGCCATCTGTAACACCAACTGGGAAGGCGAGATCCAGTCTGAGGGTTCCAAGGTAGTGATCCGTACCCGGCCTGATATCGCGGTAGCGGATTATGATCGCGCCACTGGGGTTGAGTACCAGGATCTGGAACCACCCAAGGTGGAACTGCCCATCGACAAGACCAAGTACTACGCCTTTGTGGATGACTACATCCAGAGCGCCCAGTCCAATATTGAGCTGATCAACGAGTCTTCTGCCGATGCAGCAGAGAACATGAAGATCGCAGTAGACGGCGATGTACTGGGGAATATCTATACCGATGTACATCCGGACAACAAGATCGACGGCGGTGGTACCGGCGTGGTTGTGGATAAGGCCAATGTGCTGGATTACATCGTCGATATGGGCACGCTGCTGGACGAGAAGAATATTCCCGAGTCTGGCCGTTGGCTGGTGCTGCCACCCTGGGTGTGCGGCATGATCAAGAAGTCTGAGCTGAAGGATGCTTCTCTGGCCGGTGATGGTACCTCCATCGTTCGTAATGGCCGTCTCGGCATCATCGACCGGTTCACCCTTTACTGCAGCAACAACTTGGCCACCGCTTCGGGGGTGACCCAGTGCATGGCGGGCGTGAAGGACTTTGCCGGGTTTGCTTCACAGTTTATCAAGCATGAAAGCCTGACGCTGGAGAAGCACTTCGGCATGGGGCATCGTGGCTTGCAGGTCTATGGCTACAAGGTGCTGAAGCCGGATGCTGGTGTGCTGCTGGCAGCCAAACGCTCTTAACCTCTTTTTTTGAACCACAAAGACACCAAGGCACAAAGAAAAGCTTTTCGTCTTTTCCTTTGTGTTCTTTGTGCCTTTGTGGTGAACAAAAAAATCTCAAAGGAGACTCTGAACCATGGCTTTTGATCTGGAAACCTGCCGCAGCAAGGATGAACTGGAATCCTTTGCCCGGCAGATGTTTAACGTGGAGCTGGACAAGCGCAAAAAGCTGGATGAGCTAAAAGACGAAGTGCGTCTGTTGATGAACGGTGGTGATCCTCTGGTAAAACAGGAAGAGCCAGAAGAAGCAACGCAGCCTTCAAAAGGAGCTAAGAAACCACTCCAGTTTGTGCTGAACAAAAACACCAACAGTGTCTTTATTTACAACCCCAGGCTGAAGAAACGGATGGGTGTGGATCTGGAGTTTTGTGACCAGCAGGGAAACCGGCTATAGGTTATGAAGGTTACCGCCATCATCCAGCGGGTTCGCAACCTGCTTCAGGACAACACCCCAGTGCCGCGCTGGACCAACAGTGACCTGCTGGACTGTTACAACGAAGCCTTGCTGGCAGTAGTGCAGAACCGGCCTGACGCGAACTCGCAGTTACTGGCCTTTACCTGTCAGGCTCAGGCAGTACAGTCGCTGCCACCCGGCACATACCGACTGCTGGATATTGTCGATAACCCTTCCACAGGCAGAACGGTGATTGCCACTACCCGCAGTTCTCTGGATAGCCTTTTGCCCAACTGGACGACTGCTACCGGAGAGTCTGTAGAGCAGTACGTTTACGACCAGAAAAGCCCATCGGTTTTTTATGTGTACCCTGTGCCCCCTTCGGATCATCAATTAAACCTATTGGTCAGTCAGGCTCCTGCGCGAATAATGATGACCGGTTTTGACACCGACACCCAGCTATTCAGTTTGGATGAACTGTGGCTCAACCCGGTGATCAACTACATGTTGTTCCGGGCGTTCAGCATGGATATGGAGACAGAGGCCAATATGCAGCAGGCCCAAAGTTACCTGGCCATGTTTGCTAATGACCTGGGATTGAAATGGAACGTGGACCAAATGTTCCGGCAGATGCTTCAGGGCAAGGTAGAGGGTTAGTGCTTTTTCTCTTTGGCTTTCTTGTCATGGAAGTGCAACCAGATGCCAAAGACTAGCATCGGCACGGCAAACATGGCAGTGACAAGCAGGTATTGATCACCCGTATCCATAATCAACTCTCCAACTGATAGCCAAAGTAGATGCAGCCGAGCACCAGTGCAAAGCCCAAAAATTCCAATTTCAACAGGTGAGCAGGCTCGTTAAGCACGGGACCGATCATGCACAGTGCCAGTGGAACCTTTACCAGATCGTAGAACAGTTTGGACAAACTTTCTCGCTGTTTTGTATTCATTATTCGCACCTTTGTACTTCTTATTCAGGGTTTTCCCAAGGACAGCATAGACCATGGAACTGGACGCCTACCTTTCCCGAATCCGCCCTTATGCCAAGGGCTGCCCGGATCAGGTGATCCGTAATTACCTGATTATTGTTCTGCGGGATATTTGCCACCGCGCAAACCTTTGGCGACACCATGACAAACTGTTTATTGTAGAGGGCATTAAGGACTACACCTTGGCTTCTCCCTCTGGCAGTGATATCGCCACGGTTCAGAACCTATTACGGGAAGACGGCACCCGACTGGAAAGCCGTGATCTGATCCCTCCTTACCTTTCTGCTGGAACCCCTTACTACTATCGCCACTTTCAGACCACGGCATTGCACGTTGCCCCGATCCCTGACAAGGATGTAATGCACGACATTGAGCTGACACTGATGCCAGCCTTTGATGCCACCGAAGTACCGGACGACTTGGCCAATCTTACCCTTGAGTTTGCCTGCTGGGGTGTACTGGCGGATCTGCAAATGATGCCGGACGAGCCCTGGACCAACCCGCAACTGTCGGAAGTGAACCGGCAGAAGTATGAGCGGGAATTGAACAAGAAACGTATCCGTGGGTTAGTCGGCGTCAGCAGTGGCGAGCAATCGGTGACAAGAAGGAGATTTGTCTGATGGCCGTGAGCGAGGTGAACCTTGAACCCCATATCCGGGGCAACAATATGAGTTTCCTCATTGAGTTCCGGAAAAATGATTTGCCTGTGGATTACACGGGCTGGACGCTGATTTTTTCCATGAAGTATCACCCGCTTCAGAGTGATGAAGAAGTGGCGTTACGCAAGGAGATCACTGTTACCGGCAGTGAGGCGACACTGGAGATTGTCCCGGAAGATACCCGCAACCTGGCAACCCAGAAATTTTATTACGACTTGCAACTGGTATCACCGGATGCAGAGGAGGTGCAGACCGTCATGACCGGACGCTGGCAGCTGTTGGCCAGTGTTACCCATAACGTGGAGCTGTCGTCGTAATGGATAACAGCAGTTACCAGCCCATCGTCCTGCATCTGGATGATAACCATGATGTGATTCAGGTTACTGTGGAGGATGTGGTCAGGCCAATCACTGTCCACCTTGGCCCCTTTCTGCGCTGGGAACAAGTCACGGATAAACCGGATGATTTTCCGCCAGCGTCCCATCAACACGCCATCGCTGAAACGGAAGGATTGGCCGAAGCCCTGGCAGGCAAGCCCGATGAGGCTCGGGACGATGGCAAACAGTATGCCCGTATAAACAGAACCTGGGCAGAAGTCGATGGCCTACCAGATCAGACAGGCCATCAGGGCAAGGCGCTGGTCACCGATGGTACCAGGGCCAGTTGGCAAGAACAGACAGGAGGTTCAGGTGGTAGTTCAGGCGATGTCGAAGAAGCACCGCAGGATGGCCAGCTCTATTTTAGACATAACGGGGCATGGACCGCAGTCAGCGACACCTTTCTGGAAACCACACCCGTTGGATTAACAGCATTGTGGGATGGTTCGGCAATCGCACCGGCAGGATGGTTGGAGTGTGACGGAGCAGAGATTGATAGTACTCAATACCCGGAGCTTTATGAGCTTTACAAAGACCGGATCGAAACCGGCAAAGCATTCCTGCCCGATTATCGAGGCGAATTTATCCGGGGCTGGGACCATGGGCGTGGTGTAGATGCAGACCGGGAACTGGGAAGCGAACAGGCCGATGAGATAGCGAACCATAACCATGAAGTCGCTATCGCCATTAATGAATCCAAGTGGGATGCGATGCCGTTCGGTACCTCTGAAGATCCGGCGGTGATCAGAGGCCAGTATCACGATCTTGGCACCGGTGACACTGCGGAAGGTACCGAAAGGTGGATGTTGAGCAACAGCCGGGGAGGCGATGAAACCCGTCCCCGTAACCGTGCTGCCATGGTGATTATCAAGGCAATAGCCGGACCCAACCTGGTATCGCAGCTTGCCGTTCCCCATCGCTCGGTTTATAGCGGCATTGCCGGACAGCAGACGTTTAGTCATAACTATGAAATCAATCGTCCGATCAGCGTGTTTGTTGATGGCCTGAAACTGATTAAAGGTACCCATTTCACCGCAGATACCGGCACTGATATTCAGCTGAACACTCCGTTGTCTGCCGACGCTGATGTTGAGATTGAATCCTTGGGCAAGTTGACGCTGTACGAGTCGAGCTCAGATAACCAGCAATCACAAATCGACTTGCTCAGTGATGATCTGGACCAGATACAGACGGACATGGCCACCCAGGGAAGCAATCTGGCTCAGGTGCAGTCACAGTTCGCAACTCAAGCCAGTGACCTGATGCAGTTGCAACTGGAGGTGCGTAACCAGGGGAATGATGTCGCTCAACTGCAAACGGATATGGTCACGGTCAACTCCGGGCTGTCTCAAGCGCAGACCGATATTGCCACGATCAATACCGAACTGTCCCAAGCTCAAACTGACATCGGTACGGTTACCTCCGGGCTGAGTCAGGTAGAGAGTGATGTATCCGACCTGCAAAGCAACATAAACACCCATTTTTCCGATCTGATACCAAGGGTGGAGACTCTGGAAAGCCGGGTCATTCCCCCTGACCTGTCTACCGCCTTTGCCAACCTGACCGCACGGGTGGAAGCCCTGGAAAACTCGACACCGACAGAGCCACCGGCTGATGAGGACGATGATATGAAATTACTGGGTACATTTGAGCATACCAATAGTGCCGATATTTCAATTACTGATGGCTTCGATGACTCGCTTTACTCTGGTTACCATCTGGTCATCAGCAATCTTGCAATAGAAGACAGTGATTACCGGCAAAAGAAACTGGGCATCGCTTTCTGGAATGGCAGCTCATGGCAGGATGGGTTTGGCATGGCCACTACCTCGGTGATCAAAACCGGAGGGGCTGATGGTTCTATGGAGGGCTCTTACACAGGCTACGTGTTGGCTGAAGCAGAAATGGATAGTGTCTACCTGTCCGGCACTCTGAGTATATCCATGGGTGGTTCATCAAAAGGGGCATGGACGGCAAACTTTAATACTGGCAATGGCAACCCTTACATATCAGCCATGCTGTCGGCACCGGTTTTTGAAGGTATCCAGGGTGTCAGGTTCTTCACTGATGCCCAGACTAACAATGTGATCAGTGGTACCTTTTCCATCTACGGGCTAAAGAAGTAACGGCCCATGAAACTCGACATTACCTCCTTTACCGGCGAAGTCCCCTGGCTGGACAGCCATCTGCTGGAAGATACGCAGGCCGAGACAGCTATTGACTGTCGTTTAACCAATGGCAGCCTGCGAGCCTACTACGCACCCGCCGATGAGCAGGCATTGAACGATACCCCACAGACCATCTATCTCTACCGCAATGAAGGCGAACGGTACTGGTTCGACTGGACTACGGATGTTGATGTGATCCGTTCACCAGTGGCAGATGATCCCAATAACCGGGTTTACTACACTGGCACATTGAAAGGTCCCCGTTACACCGATAACGGCCTTGCCTTGAATGGTGGCAGTGATTATCCGGTCAATGACCTGCAAATGGGCATACCGGAACCGGATGTAGCTCCCGTAGTCAGCCTAAGCGGTACGCCGTTAGAAAATGCGGAAGAAGTGGACGCTGAAACCCGCTTCTATACCTACACCTGGGTGGACCAGAACGGTCGGGAAGGACCGCCATCCTTGCCATCGGGTGAGATTGTGGTTAAGCCAGGTGAAACCGTGGATATTACCCTGGCATCAGGTCCTGGTTCCGTTGATCTGAATATCACCCATTTCAGGGTCTACACCAGTACCCAGGTGGGCGTGTATCAGCTCTGCACCCAGATAAACAACAATGGCATTGTAGCCACCGATACCCCGGTAGGCGTCACCAGTGTGGTGGATGAAACCCCGATGGATAGGCGGGGCGATATTCTGGAAACCATCGGTTGGGTAGCGCCTCCCAACAATCTGCAAGGGATAGTTGTGCTGCCCGGCGGCGTAGCGGTGGGCTTCTCTGGTAAGGAGCTGGTGTTCAGTGAGCCCTATCACTTATACGCATGGCCAGCGGCTTACCGGTTGGCCGTGGATTATGAGATCAAGTCACTGGCCGTAGCCGCCAACAGTGTAATCATTGTTACCGATGGCTATCCCTATGTGACCTTTGGTACCGAACCCAGTGCCATGACCCTGGAGCGTCTCGATACCGCCCATGCCTGCATCAGTAAACGCAGCATGGTGGATATGGGTGATATGGCACTGTATGCCTCGCCGGATGGACTGGTGCGGATCGCTGGCGGCCGGGCTGACCTGATGACCCGTAATATCATTAACCCGGAAGACTGGCGGGAACGATTCCAGCCGGACACCATCCACGGCTGCTTCCATGATGGCCGGTACTTTGGTTTTTACGGTGGTTCAATAAATGGCGGTGGATTTATTTTCAGCCCGGACAGCGGCACCTTTACCGAGCTGGGCACCTATGCCGATGCCTGCTTTCGTGATCTTCAGGACGACAGCCTCTATCTGGCCATCGGTAACACAATCAAGGCGTGGGACAAAGGCACTGAGTTGATGTCCTACCGCTGGCGCAGCAAAGTATTCCAGGGGAAACCTGCCGCCTTTACCTCGGCACGGATCATGGCCGACAGCTATGACAATCTGGGCTTTCGGGTGTTCCGGGATGGCGAACAGGTATTGGCAATACAGGTGGCTTCTGACCGGGGCTTCCGACTCCCCGCAGGCCGGGGCAGCCGATGGCAGTTTGAGTTGGAAGGTACCGATACAGTTACTGCCGTGATTGTGGCCAGCTCCATGGCTGAACTCTAAGGCAGCCAGTGAACGACATCTGACCGTTGATGCAAGATGCGCAGGATATCAGGACGATGATCAATCAATTGATAAAAAATCAGATGGGAGCCGATGGGAATACTGTAACAGCCTGGCTGGATATCCTCGCGGAGCTTGCCTGCTTTTGGATTTTCTGCAAGCCATACGAAACGATCAACAATCATACGGAGATATTGATCTGCCTGTTCAACATCCCAGTTATTCAGTGTGTAAAGCCAGATAGATTCAAGGTCTTCCCGGGCCTGCTGACGGATGGTATACATCTGACTCACAGGTGCTTCCCATGCAAATCGTCAAGCAGAGAGTCCACATTAAAATCATTAACCACGGGGCTTTCCAGGCCGGCTTTAATCTCTGCCCGAAGAGCTTCCAGTTTTGCTTCATCTTCTTCTAGCTTGCGAAGGCCCGCCCGGACGACTTCGCTGACAGACTGATAACGGCCTTGTTCTATTTTTTCAGCGACGAAACGGTCAAAGTGATGTCCCAGTGTTACAGAGGTGTTTCGGCTCATGGGCTGCCGCTCCTGTATTAATTATTAATACATAATAATACAGCGATACGATTGCTGCCATGTTTCAAATTCACATTCCAGGGTAACCATTTCAAATCATGGCAAAATTTCCTGCATTGCCTGCCACGGTAGACCGCTACGTGCGTGAGTTTCTGAACCGCCTTGCCGGTCGCAGTGGTAACGCCGGGGATAAAGCAGTGCTGCATAGTGAGCTGGCGGAGCTGGGGCTGGCCCATGAGATTGGACAGCGGCTCAGTCTGCCTGCCACCGCCGTAAGTTCCATTACTGACACTCTGGAACCTGCCGTGCCATCCGTTCCCGTGATCGAAACCGACCGGCCTGACAGCCCGACCAACGCCAGTGGCCTTGCAGCGACCGGCATCTTTGGCGCCGTGATTCTGGAATGGGATGCACCTGCCTATAAAGGCCATAACCACACCGAAGTCTGGCGTGGCCAGGTAGATGATCGGGAACAGGCGTCACTGGTCCATGAAGCCAATGGCAGCCGTTACACCGATGTCACCGGAAACACTACGCTGCATTATTACTGGGTGCGCCATGTAAACCGTGGTGGCCAGGTCGGCGGCTTTAACGCACTGGCCGGAACGTCAGGACAGGGAACCGCCATTATCAATCTGGCGGACCTGATGCTGGAAAGCCCGGAACTGTCCGAGCAACCCTTTTCCGTGCGCAATATCGGCACTGAAGAAGCGCCGGAATATGTGCTGATCTTTAATGGTTATCTGGCGGTAAACGGACCGGTGAATATCAGCCAGCTTAAATCCGGTGAATTACAGAATGGCACTGCTTTAACCGTGGGGCGTGGTTCTGTTGAGCTGAGTACCGGCACAGATGGTTTTGGCCAGATGGTGATTACCGGCAGTGGAGGCATTGCCAACAACGATTACCTGCTGCTGAAAGAGGGCCGGATTGAGTCCTTTATCTATTCCGAAACCGCCGGTCATATTCGCTACAAAGAGGTACGCCGAACGGAAAGCGGCGTGGCTACCAATGGCCAGGAAGTGGTGATTCCTGCCTATTTCAAAGCCATGCCAACGGTGAACCTCTACCCCCGTGACATTACGGTCTATAACGCAGACTATCCCGACCAGTCCCAGCGACTGGAAATGGATCACAGCGTACCCCAGCCCCATCCCAATATTGAGGGAGCATGGGTGTTTACTCCCTACGCCAGATTGCTGCTGGCCGATGGCACCAAAACCGATGCCAGCGGCAAGACCTATCTGGGCAGCAGTAACAGCCGATGGTGGGCGGTATACAACACCGACCAGGTGAAGAAAGTGACGGTCAACTGCCGTGTAGCCAGCCATCGCTCCACCGGTGAATCAACGGGCTACCAGAACCGTAAGGCCACCCTGACGCTGGAGTATCGTCCCGATGGCAGCGATTGGATCACCAGTGAATCAACCAGCGTCGATATTAACGAGTTTGAAACCCACGTATTGCAAGTCAGCAAAACTCTGACCCAAGCCAATTACGATATTGCCGTATCGCTGACCACAGAAGACCGGGAGGGGACGTTTACCAGTGGGTCGATTGATTACGAGTATGATCAGCGGGGCAAACTCGGCACGGCTCTGGATGTCACATTAAGTCCGGAGTTCACGTCATCAAAGTCTGCCACTTACGACATCACCATCAACAATCACGAACTCAGCGGCTGGGAAATTACCCGCATTGAATACACGGCCACGGTGGATATAAACATCGTTGTCAAAAATCTGTTCTACAGCAATTCATCTACCGGTTCTAACGGGGTCATTAAAGGTCGGGTCAGGGTTAAACTGTAAGCGCCAATTTAACCAGCGTAATAGCCAACCCTACCAGATCAGCTTATTCTTGAGATGCAGGGGTGAGGTTTCTGGGAATGTAGCCTTGGTCGTTGGCTTTGGGTGTCATTATGCAGATGGCTGCATTTTGAGAGTCTCTGTTATAGCTAACGTGAATGGGCTTGTCGTGTCCATAAAAATAGAGCCTGTCAAAGGAGAGCTGTTTGACGATCCAGGTGGCTACCTCCAGTGATGAGGTGTCCGGCACATGAAAATCGCAGGCGGCTCCTCCCCGGGAGCAGATGATGTCTCCCTTCCTGTTTTTTTCAAAGCAGCTGTGCTGATCCAGTTTGGGATAGATAGAGGGCAGCACGCCCTGTTCTTTGGCCAGTTTTTTTCTTGCCGTTGCCAATGGGGGGGAGCAAAAGCCATAGGTGATTTCCAGGGCACCAAACTGCTCATAAACCGGATCGAGTATATGAGTCGCCAATTCGGCAAGGGCTAGCCAGCTCTGATCAGCCAGTGGCAGGTTATCAACAGACGATGATTGCCAGGTTTCACCGCACTCGATCAGCTGCCGGTAGGTGAAGTGTTTGCTGCAGGGTTGGTTCAGCTGGGGCATGGTGAAACCTGCTGTTGCTTTTGATCAGAATAATCAAAGTGCAGCAGGTTTCCAATTACCTCGCAGGGTTGAGTGACTTTACTGTTAAGTTTTAGGGGCGTATGTGGCTATATTGATTATTTAGAGATCAGGATAACCAGAGCCAGATATTCTCTATACTCTGAAAGCAGAGGTTAGATCTGATCTTTACTGATGTAGTTATCGGTATAAGAACTTTTTGCCTCAGACTGAGGCGTTATTTCATTTATATTGGACTCTCTGATAACCCTGCCCAGTTGTTCGTGGGCTAAACCGTAGGCGACCGAGAGTCGATGGTAGTCTTTGTCTTTTAAGTCGGAAGCTCTCAAATTTTCTGGTTTTTCAAGTTGTATTTGGTCAAGTTTTACATGGGTATTATGGTTCTTGTTAATGGCATTAATAAACCGATTATATAGTGGATGTAAACTTCCTCCGCCGCATAACAGGAACTGTAAGGAACCCCATTGACCTAATTCGCTATCTATTTTTCCTCGTACTGGTGTGATCACATTTTCATATAGCTGAGGGCCGTATTGTTCATAGAATTGATGGTCGATATTGTCTTTGTTTTTTTGTCCGGGGAATCTTGCATTGTCCAGATAGTCATTGACCTTTTCTGGTAAAGGGATATGCAAGTTTTTGTTGATGGCTATATTATCAATTTCCTTTCTTAGCCTTGTGTAGGCAGGACAATTATTATCAATATTCTTATCTATCCATTCCAGTCTTTTCTGGTGAAGAATAGCAGTACCTTGTAACGTAACAGCCGACTTTAAGAAATTGAACTTTAATTCTGCTTTTGATTGTTTAATGACATTAACAATCGATGCATCAACGGTGCTACCACCAATATCAACCAGCATAAACTTGGGGCGATCAGTATCCCACTGGTCAGAGCTGACATATCCATGCAGTTCTGCTGCTATTTCAGGTATTACGTTGATAGCTTCAGGGTGGAAATTCTGTGTTTTATAGTATGCTGAGTCTTTTGAGCTAATTTTATTGATCTCTGATAACACCAGCTCTCTGTTTATTTTTCCATTTGCTTTAAATGATAAATTTGCGGAGCAGAGTAAAATGTCGTGAAATCTGCTAACTAAGGTTTCATCATTATAATCTGCGGCCGGTAGGCCCAGATTAATCAACCAGTCAAATTCAAATCCGGGGAATGTGCTGGCAGCGTTTTCCAGAAACCACTCTCTTGCACGGTGGATGATTAATGCCAGGTAGGCAGTAACATTTGCCAGTTCATCATCAGAGCAACCTGTCTTTCTCAGTAATGGCATTTTTAAATTACTGAATGTGTTAGCTGGTTCGTCGAGAGAATATAAACTGTTATTTAACGATATAGTGCTGGGCAAAAGATATGGGTTATTGTTTGAATTTGTGAAAGGGATTGCCCAGGCTATCTTTCGGCCTTGTTCCATGACGACGACTTTTGATGTTGCAGTGCCAAAGTCCAGTCCAATCACAACCTCTGTTAACCCCGAAGAGCCATCATATACCTGGTCTCTTGCTGGTTCATTTACACAGTAGGCCAAGGAGCTTTCTGATTGTTCAAGAAGGCGTTTTGGTACCTTTGTAGACTCGTTGATTTTGATTTTATACTTTTTTTTTGGTTTTCTGTTGATGTTTGCTTTGCTCTTCGTTACTTTCGTTTTTTTATTTGTTGGAGCTATGGAGTGTCTGCTTTCGAGGTTTTTGTTCGTTTCTATTTGATCGTTGTTTACTTTGTCTGATGTTGTTTTTATTTTTCCTGTTTTTTCTGTGATTTTACTCCCTGTAAGCTTTCTTATTTCATTCTTGAGTGAGGCGAGATTGTTGAATGTATTTGATTGTTGTTTCATTTGGGCACCTACTGCTAATGGTGAGCTTTATCTTCCTGAAACTCTGTTTTTCTTTCTGTCGCTATTTAACTTTAATTAGGTTTAGGATTACATCACTTGGTTCTGTATTTATTTTCCGGTTTTGATTGAACTGGATAATCTTTTGTTCACTGTTTTCTTTGATTTTTTTAATAAGCCCTTCATTTAATTTAATCATTTTGTCGTTGTTATTTATCTTCAGCTTTTCAATAGCCTGACGTCTGGATTGAATATCTTTTTCAATCTTGCCTTTTAGCGTATTAATCAGGAAGTTGACGCGATCCTCGTTTTCCAGCTGCATGGCATGACAATATTCGAAAAACTCATCATCGAAACGTAGCTCCAATTCATGGTACGAGTTAACTGCATGATCCGGTATGATCTCAGTATTGACATTGAGCCAATCCTCTCCCTTGTCGACACATACATTGACCAGTCGTTCAGCATCGTCTCCTGAGAGAGCGCAGCCGGTTTTTAAATTCAGCGCTTTATATACCAGTTTTTCAACCGTTCTGGCACCCGAGGTGCTCCAGCGTTTGCATAAAATAAGATATGTTCCGGAAGGGATTGATGGGATTTCATGTTGACCGATCTCAGAGGCAACCACCGGATGAAAGTCACCAACGTTAATTTGGCTGGCAACAAAACGCACCAGGGAGTGGGACTGATTGATTACTTCATATTTTGTATTGCCAAAATCAACCGTGTTACTGAAGCAGCAGATAATGCTTTCACCAGTATTTGAGCGTGCTAGCCTGGTACGGCTGAGTAATGGATTTTTATCCAGAAAGACCTGCATGGCTGACTTGGCTTCTATGGATAGTTCAATATTAACTTTTAGAGGGCTGGAGGAGGTTTTAACCATCTTGCAGCCAGGATACCGGTCTTTTAAAAAGTCCCTTATATAAACCCAAAGATGATTGCCATCGATAAAACGTCTCATTTCCCGGGCAGCGGTCACCCGGTTGAGTACATAATCCCCGTGGGCCGCCAAACCGGCCGCTTCTTCTTCCAGCTTTTCCTGCAATTGTTTTTCGTTGGCAATGGCTGAGGCCGTCTGTTCAATCTGGCTGATCTCTTGCTGTTTGGTCAGATCATGGCTTAACAGCTCATAGGTAAGGGAGCGAATTTTACTCCCCAGCACCGCTTCCATATCGCCCAGGGCTTGCTGGAAAATGTCCAGTCGTTTAAAGAGTTTGTGGTATACACGATCATCCAGTGTATCTTTATAGAAAAAATTCCAGATGATTATCTTTTCTTTTTCCTGGCCAATACGATCAATACGTCCAATTCTCTGTTCAACCCTCATCGGATTCCAAGGCAGATCGTAATTGATTAAAGTGGATGAAAACTGAAGGTCTACACCTTCACTGAGCACTTCTGTAGCCAGTAATATTCTGGGGCCATTGGCATTACGAAAGCGCTCAATTTTTTCAGCTTTTCCTTGATTCTCCCCTCCCATAAGTACGACAGACTCAATCTGGTCTTCTTGTAACCGTTCTTGCAGGTACCGAATGGTTTCACGATAGTAGGAAAAAAGAATGACTTTTCTACCCGGGTTGGCATTCCAGTAACTAACCAGCAGTTTTTTCAGTTTTTTATATTTACTGTCATGCTCTTTAAGCACTTCATAAGAACCGATTTCTTTGGCAATGCTCGCCAGTCGCTGTACAAGTGGCCCTACATGAGTATCAGGCAGTTTTTTTTCCAGGTCCGCTGTTGTGTCAAAAATAAGGTCGTTTTCAAATGTCACTATTTTGTTCTGCCAGGCTCTTAGTGCTGCTGGCATTGAGCTGCATAACTGCCTCTGCGGTACTGTCAGCATAAAGCCATCAAACAGTTCATACTGCTGGCAATAATCTCTCACGGCTTCAGTGATGGCCTGATAGAATTCAAATTCAACGGATGACATGGGTATTGTTTCTGCTTTGGGATCACGAATAACCTTTTTGCCCTGGACATCGCGCTTTCGGGTTCTGGTAATTACACTGCCCAACAGGTTTATTCTTTCAATGCGGTTGGCCAGGCTGATCCTGTAATTAACATCTTTCAACTGGCTGGGTGTTGGTGGGTACTCCAGCAGGCTGGTTAATTGCCGGTTTCCTTTCAGGAGAGGGTTCTGCAGACACTCGCGGGCTGCCCGGGTAATATGTTCTGCCTGGCACTGGTTTGCACGAAGGGCACTGGCCAAAGTAATAATGGGCTTATTAGCATTTAATAAATCGTCAAACGTCTGTTTATACTCGAAGTTTTCATTGTCGATGATATTCAGTAAATGAAACAGATCATCACTTCTCATTTGAATTGGCGTCGCGGAGAGAAGGACAATATGCGAGGTAGCTGCACGGATTAAATGACCCAGCTGATGAGTCTGGCTCTCCGGATTTCTTAAATAGTGGGCTTCATCAATAATCACACAGTCAAAAAGGTCACGTTCTGCCGACTGATTGCTGATGTAACGGGCCAGCTGAGCAGAACCTGATGTGTTTGATTCATCTTCTTCCCAGTCTTTTGGAGGCCGGGTTCCCTGAGTAGATGCGATCAGGGCAAACCCACTGTCGCGATATTCTTCATTCTCTTTGAGCTTGTCCAGCAATTCCCGGGCATTGCATGGATCCGCACGGATGCCAAAGCGATGCAGCAGTTCTTCTTGCCACTTATCTTTAAGAACAGCAGGACACAGTATCAGTAGCCGGTTGGCATCAACCCGGGCTCTTAACTCTGTCCAGATCAGCCCTGCCTCTATTGTTTTGCCTAAACCCACCTCATCGGCTATCAGGATTCCATTACTGGGAGACTCAAGGAAGTTCAGTACAGGCTTGAACTGATAGGGAAAAAATTCAGTATTGGTCGCCTCCATGCTGTAGATGACATCCGCAAGACGGCCTGTCAGTCTGGAGTGTGTTATAGCTCCCCGTAAGTTGATGGTCCCCCCATAATTGCCATTTACAATCAGGCTCTCATGAGTGGGGTTGTCTTCAACCAACTCAAGATTTTGCTCTGGAAAAAACTGTGCGGTATCTGGAAATTGAACCATCAAACGCTGTCTTCCCCTGATCGTTTGTACTTCTCCTGTCAGGACACCAATTTTATCTGGCGCACTTTTGAGACGAACACGTTGTCCCTGGTTCATTTACTGCCCTTTGATTTTCGAATAGTTCCTGATTCCGGCTGGTATACATACTGCCTGTAATTTTTAGTGATTCGCGTCAGATAGATTTACGAAAAAATAGAACGCTCCAATGAGTATAAGAAGCAACCAGCGTAGTAAAGTGGGTAAGTGTGACTTCCTGGATAAGGGGGTTGAATTGCCAGTTGAAGTGTCACGCTGGCTTTTTGACTGTTGGTTTTTCACGCCACATCTTTTCAATGTAAGTGCTCAATCACTGACGTCTTTAAAGCTTGTCATCTTCTTGTTCTGGTTGATGATTCACCATATAAGGCACCATTCTTGCCAGTTTTGATGTTCAGTGACGCTGTATAATCAGGCTATTCGGCTGTCGGCGAAAACCCTTGTTTCCTGTGGTGTTAAAACGGTCAATCTCAGGGTGCGGGGACAGGATCTTGTCCCCCGGTGGGTAAGACTTGGGATTCTTTTTTAGTATCAATCCTGAAGACGGGGTTACTGATTACTTTATGACCGAATGTGCCTCACGGGAGCAGCGGGAGCGGGAGTTATTTTATGCTGGATACTGACAATTGCATTTATGTCATAAAGAACTGTAGTGCGGGCAGAATGACAGAGTATTGTGCGCCCTGTGGATTCAGTCCATCTTTCCAGTGATTGCCCCTGGCATATGGAGTCACCGTTCGTAACCAGTGCAGCAGGCCTGGTAAAATCGGGGAAGATAACAGCAGCCCACCGTGATAAGGTGAAACTCAGGTCTATTACCCAAGCGGCAAAGTGGGGCTAATAACAACCGCAGTCAGAGCCGGGAGCGATTCCTATGATATCTCTGATGATTCATGAGCCTGATAGTGGGACAGGCCGATGTTGGATGGTCGGATATATCAAAAATAAAAAACTGACTGCCGGTAAGGAACTTTACCGGAATTTGATCCGAGATCTTTACTGCTGGTAACCCTTCTTACCGGCAGGGGTTTTACGAAGCCTGGTGATTTACAGCTCATCCTCTCTGCCTGCTGATTAGCTGTATGGTTCAATATTGTTGCTGCCCTGTGTCATGAGCGTCAGCAATTTTCGGTGAATAAACAGTTTTTCCTTGCCAGTCTGTCGTTCCTCCAAAACTCCAATACTGCATAACTGTTTCAGATAAGTGGATGCGGTTTGTCGTTTGGCTATATTTCTGCTGACCAGGCTGTCTATTCGGCAATAGGGCTGGGTGAAAATCGTCTGTACCAACTCATAGCTGTATATTCTGGGAAGCTGCTGTTGAATATGGTCGCGGGTCAAGCCCATTAATTCCCGGATACCGGCAATTTTTTCGGTTGTCCAGATCGCTGTTTCTTCGACTGCTTTCACCATATAAAGCAGCCAGTCCTGCCAGTTTTGATCACCGGTGACACCGGATAACAGGCGATAGTAGTCTGCCTTGTTGTTGACGATGTATCGGCTCAGGTACAGAACCGGTAAATTCAGTAATTCCTGCTCAATGAGATACAGAATATTCAGCACCCGACCCGTACGGCCATTGCCATCAATAAAAGGATGAATGGCTTCAAACTGGTAGTGAGCAATGGCCATTTTAAGCAGTGGATCAATATCATCCTCGGCATGCAGGAAAGACTCCCAGTTTGATAACAGGTCCCGAATACCGGTTTCACCCACTGGCGGTGTGTAGATGGTTTGTCCTGTGGCCGGATTAGTGAGCGTGGTTCCGGGCACTTTTCGAATATCCATCTGGTAGTGCTTGATAGTGCTGCAGACCTCAACCGCTGTGGTCACAGAAAGTGGTCGGCTTGCCAGTGACTTGTATCCCTGATACAGCGCAGTTCGGTACCGTAGCGCCTCTTTGGTTGCATGATCTGCCTGACTGTCTTCTTCGACATACTCAAACAGCTTGTCAGTGGTCGTTACAATGTTTTCAATTTCAGAACTGTCTTTGGCTTCCAGCAAGGGCAGCAGGTTGATCAACAGCGCCTGGTCGGGTAATAACTCAGCCGCTTTTTTTAGCCCGGCCAAAGCCGCCCGGGCAGGGATGCAGGCTTTAAGAGTTGTCCGGTTTTCTATTTCAGCCCGTGGGGGTAACAAGGGCAGCTGGTTATAGGGTTGCTCTGGATTCCACGTCATGTTTACAAAACCGGATTTTATCGACATAAAATCAGTATATGTTGATGCTATCGACATATCACCTTTTAATGTCAGTATTTTTCTTTGAGTGCTGTTTGTTTTGAAACTGATACACCAAGAGAGCTTGAAAAGGTGGTTTCTGCTGAGGGTCGGCTGAAGAAAATACTGGGGATTTTATCGAAAATCGATTAGCAGAAATTATCCTAAAAAAAACTTGTAAAAATATCGAAAAATTATAAATAAAGGCATATGTTTTCCTAAAACGATTTGAGCTAAGTTGTTGAAATGTAAGGATGACGCGCTAGCTTCAGGTGCTAGTGACTGTATGGTTGTGGAAGTTCGAGTCTTCTCCTGGGCACCAATTCTCAAAGATATATTGTGTAATTGACGGCAAAAAAAACCGGACAACTGCCCGGTGATATCTTCTCTCATATCTCTTCCCTTTTGTTATCTCGTACCCTGTACTTCCTGGGTTTTCCGGATATAGATTTTCTTTGCTTCCAGTGTTTTGTGGCCGGAGACCAGTCCTTCATGGTCAGACACGCCTTTGGCTTTCAGGTCGTGGAAGTGCCATTTCTCATTAATCAACGTGAGTTCGACGCTCAGAAAGCCATGGGTACACCTTCTGTTAGTACAGAAACATCAATATGAGGCTTTCTGGGTTGTCTGGTATAGGCTATGAGGCCAGCTATCAGATTTACAGCAAAGTTGAATGGGGACCAGTGGCGGGAGTGCTCTATCTGAGAGATGTTTTTAAGTTGATCGTTGACACTCTCTATGACAGCCCTTTTTCGCAACATCGCTTTATCAAAGGCTTTCAGCTCCTTTGGCTTCATGTTCTTTCTCACTTTCGTTACCAGATTTAGGCCTTTCTCTTTCAACCAATCCACTAACTTTTCTGAAATATAACCCTTATCCCCGTAGAGCCAGCCTGTTAAATCTTCAATAAGATCTGGTACTGGCTTTCGGTCGTCTGTGTTAGCCGTAGTCAAACAGAAAGATAAAATTTCTCCTGGATGATTGATG
>NZ_JAGHQV010000240.1:0-1111 GCF_017744175.1 Thalassotalea sp. G20_0
GCTCTCTATTAATGGCTCTTTTGACCATCTTTCTTTTTGATAAATCACAAAAAAATAGCCCTGAAAGCAGATATCAAAAAAATATACCAACAAATGGAGTCATGGCGATGAGCTTAAGTATTCTCGATTTGTTCAAGATTGGTGTAGGCCCTTCCTCATCCCATACTGTGGGTCCGATGGTAGCCGCCAACCGCTTCCTTGAGGCCCTGCTCCAACTGGGGCAGCTTGAGAATACCGGTCAGATTCGTATTGAGCTCTATGGTTCCCTGGCCATGACCGGTGCAGGCCATGCCACCGATACTGCCGTGATGCTGGGCCTTATGGGTGAAAAACCGGATCAGCTTGATCCTGACCAGGCTCCGGCATTGATCAACGATGTCCGCAACACCGGTCAGTTGATACTTGCTGGCCAATATCCGATCCCTTTCGTCGAAGATCAACACCTTCACTTTTTGCATGGTCACTCGCTTGCCAAGCACCCTAACGGTATGACGCTGAGAGCCTTTGATGCAGCAGGCCTTGAGCTTTTTCATGACAATTATTACTCCGTGGGCGGAGGCTTCGTACTGAATGAAGAGGAAACCGAACAGACGACTTCGGCAACGGACATTCAGATACCCTTTCCGTTCAATAACGCTCAGGACCTTCTGGATATCGGAGACAGAACCGGGCTCTCCATCGGTGAAATTGTCCTGGAGAATGAACAACACCTGGGAAGATCTGACCAGATCCAACCGGCGTTGCTGAATATCTGGCAGGTAATGGATCACTGCATCAACCGTGGCTGTGAGCAGACAGGGGTACTTCCCGGCGGCCTGAATGTCAATCGTCGTGCAAATCAGCTGCATCAGGAACTGTTGAACCGCCCCGCAGACCAGCAGGATCACCTGGAAGTCATGGACTGGGTTAACCTGTTTGCCATCGCCGTCAATGAAGAGAACGCCGTTGGTGGTCGTGTCGTTACCGCGCCAACCAATGGTGCAGCCGGTGTTATTCCGGCGGTTCTTGCCTATTACGATCGTTTTGTTCCGGGTAGCACTGAATCAGGTATTGTGACCTTTCTGGCCACCGCTGCAGCCATCGGCATGCTCTATAAAAAGAACGCCTCAAT
>NZ_JAGHQV010000241.1:0-1101 GCF_017744175.1 Thalassotalea sp. G20_0
CCCTGAGAGAAAGCTTCAGCCAAGGCTACCCCAAGGCTGGCCAGCTCCGTTCGGGTTTCGGCTGCGTTGACCTGACTGATAGCATCCGCTGCATTCTCAAAATGACTTTTAACGGCTTTGGCTGTTTCGGCTGTGGCTTCCTCAACCTGTTTTTGCCCGGCAATTAATTCATCTAATTCATCGGCGTAATTTTGCCAGAGCAACCTCTGACTTTTGGTTATGGTCTTGGCTGCATGGTTTGCTGTCTTTAACGCATCTCGGCTTTCTTCGACAAAGCTGTCGTATACCCCAACCAGCGCATCCCGGACATCCTTGGCATCCTCAACCGTCTGCCGGGCAAACTCCCTGGTCAAGCCCTCAAGAAAATCGGTTGTCCCTTTTAGCTTTTCGGCAATGCCATCAAAGCCCAAGGCATCTGCTGTTTCCTGCCATACCCTGACAATGCCGTATAGTATCCCGGTATAGGCTGCAAAGCCCTTAACAATAGCTGTGAAGGTATTGAAAAAGCCCTTTACTGTGGAGCTGGTAAAATCAAAGGCAGTCCGCAGCGCCGCCATGGATTCTGTGATGGTGGTAAAGCCTGATTGAATACTGGTGACAAAGCCATCAGCGGTAACTCCAGAGAAGGCATGCTTAAAAGCGTCACCCATGGCAATAAAGGCATCGCTGATCCTTTTCGCCAATTCAGACAGCTGGCCATTCTGGTTCATCCGCTCAATTTCGGCAGCGATGCCTGCCAGGGACTCTCTGGCATAATCCAGAACACCGCTCTTGGCCACTTCATTCTGAAACTGCTGCCAACTGTCTTTCAGGTTACTGACATAACCCGACAGCAGACTCATGTTCCTGGCAGCAGCACCCTCGGAGGATTTGCCAATTTCAAGAATCAGCTCCCTCATAACATCCTATCTCTTAGTCACAAATCCTAATCTTGGTTTATCCTTTTTTGAGGTAAACCAAGATCATGATTCCCCCCCCCCTCAACAATGGGCTGAACAGACTTTCGGATGCGCTGACTTGGGTGATAAACGTCGAACCAAAAGGCTGGTACAGGTAGCAGGTGACCTGTCTGCAAATACCGGCTCCTCTTTGGCAGCCTCT
>NZ_JAGHQV010000242.1:0-1099 GCF_017744175.1 Thalassotalea sp. G20_0
CTGTTGTGCTGTCAGATATACCAGTATCACCTTCTGTTGCGGTGGTTTCAGATGATGATGCTATTTGCCCGGTTGTCGATTGATGTATTGCTGCTTTATCACTTGTCGCCTGAGTTGTAGTGGCCGTTGCTGATTTTGTTGATGGAGCTTTTCCTGTGGCTGTTGAAGTTTCGGTCAGCGGTGAATCAGTCGTTGCACTATTCGAAATACCGGAAGTGCCTTGTATTCCCAAGCTATCAGACGTTGATTGTCCTTTTTCTTGAAATATTGCTTGAGATACTGATTGTTGCGGTGTTGCCTGTTTGGTTGGCGTGCCTGTTGATGCAGTCGTCATTGGTGATGAAGAGGGAGATGCAGCTGAGCTATCTCTGGAACCAGAAGTAACTGTCTGAGTGGTAGTGTCGTGGATTGTGGTTGCCCTTTGGCTTGATTGCCTGGTTTGTGCAGCGGTTGAGATTGCTTGTGAGGTGCGAGACGCAGTTGTACTGTCAGATATACCAAGGTTGCCTTCTGTTGCGGTGGTTTCTGATGATGATGCTATTTGCCCGGTTGTCGATTGATGTATTGCTGCTTTATCACTTGTCGCTTGAGTTGTAGTAGCTGTTGCTGATTTTGTTGATGAAGCTATTCCTGTAGCTGTTGGAGTTTCGGTCATCGGTGAAGCAGCCGTTGTGCTATTCGAAATAACGGAAGTTCCTTGTAGTCCCCGGCTATCAGACGTTGCTCGTGCTTTTTTCTGAGTGACTGATTGTGGCGTTGTTGCCTGTGCGGCAGCCGTGCCTGTGGATGCCGACGTCAATGATGGAGAAGCAGCTGAGCTATCTCTGGAACCAGAAGTTACTGTCTGCCTGGCTGTATCGGGGGTTGATGTTGTCGTCTGGCTTGATTGCCTGGTTTGTGCAGCGGTTGAGATGGTTGTTGAGGTTTGAGATGCCGTTGTGCTGTCGGATCTACCAGAGGTGGCTTCTATTGTGGTGGTTTCAGATGTTGATGATGCTATTTCCTGGTTTGTCGATTGGTGTGTAGCTTTTTTATCAATTGACGTCTGAGTTGTAGTGTCTGTTACTGAAGATGTTAATGATTGTCCTGTTTCTGCAGG
>NZ_JAGHQV010000243.1:0-1076 GCF_017744175.1 Thalassotalea sp. G20_0
TTTACTATCAGTCGGGGCAGGATCGTTAGTGGCAACAGAGACAGCCTGAGCTGTTTTGTCAGCTTTTTTGGTATCGTCGATCTCCACGTTGGTTGTGAGCGTACTGTTGTCTTTTTCATGATCGGCCCGGGAAACAGCAAAGTACGTTAATACCTTGACGGTCTCTTTGAGGCCGCCCTTAGCTAAATCGAGCACCGTTTTGACATTCTTATCCTTAACTTTGGCCAGGGAGCGGTCAAAGGCCTGCAATGTCTGGATGGCCTCTGTGTGGCCTTTTTCAGCAGCTCTGTTGAGAGCTGTTTGGCCATATTTATCCTTCTCTTTGGCCAGGGAGGGGTCAAAGTACAGCAATGTCTGGATGGCCTCTGTGTGGCCTTCAAAAGAAGCTGTGTGGAGAGCTGTTTGGCCATCTTTAGTCTTCTTTTTGGCCAGTGAGGGGTCAAAGTCAAGCAATGTCTGGATAGCCTCTTTGTGGCCTTTACTGGCAGCTAAGTGGAGAGCCGTGAAGCCATGTATGACCTTCTCTTTGGCCAGTGAGTGGTCAAAGTCCAGCAATGTACGGATGGCCTCTGTGTGGCCATTAGCAGCAGACCTGTGGAGAGCCGTTTCGCCAAACTTATTCTTCTCTTTGGCCAGGGAGCGGTCAAAGGCCAGCAATGCCTGGATGGCCTCTGTGTGGCCTTCAAAAGAAGCTGCGTGGAGAGCCGTTTCGCCAAACTTATTCTTCTCTTTGGCCAGTGAGGGGTCAAAGTCCAGCAATGTCTGGATGGCCTCTGTTTGGCCTTTAAGAGCAGCGTCGTGGAGAGCCGTTTGGCCATTGTTAGTCTTCTCTTTGGCCAGTGAGGGGTCAAAGTCCAGCAATGTCTGGATGGCCTGTGTTTGGCCTTTAAGAGCAGCGTCGTGGAGAGCCGTTTGGCCATCGTTAGTCTTCTCTTTGGCCAGTGAGGGATCAAAGTTCAGCAATGTCTGGATGGCCTCTGTGTGGCCTTCAAAAGAAGCTGTGTGGAGAGCTGTTTGGCCATCTTTAGTCCACTTTTTGGCCAGTGAGGGGTCAAAGTCAAGCAATGTCTGGATAG
>NZ_JAGHQV010000244.1:0-1076 GCF_017744175.1 Thalassotalea sp. G20_0
CCTGCCGCTTACGGTGACTATCAGCGTTTGACCTCTTAATTTCTGGCTGCTGCTCGGCCAACTCCTGATTTTCCGCCTCAATCTCAACAGCACCGGCATCGGGCATGATCAGTATTTCATTCGCCCGAAGTCTGTTTGGATTACCGTCAGTGAAAGCCCTGGGGTTCATATAAACGATCTGTTGCATCACCCCTCGCCATCCAGTGGGATGGGGATATTTATACTGCATTCTCCAGGCAATCGTACTGACATTGTCGCCAGCCGCTACCCTATAAAGATGATCATTTTGACTGGCATCCGGGAGGTTTAGCAGGGTTCCTGCGGGTATCTTGTTGATATCACCGCCGATAAATGCATCAAGGTTATTTCTCACCAGACCTTTCATTATCCACCGCCAGCCCATCGAGCCGGGGTCAGCCTTGCTTAGCCTCATGGCGATAGTGCTTAGCGTGTCACCTTTGACAACCCGGTAAGTTTTCTGCCCTGCCATCAAATTGCCACGGGGCATGGCTTTATCAAGACGATCAGAATGACCGGCGTCAGGAAGGTTTAACCGGGTTCCTACACGTATCTTGTTAATATCACCGCCAATAAATGCGCCGGGGTTACTGCTCACCAGACCTTTCATTACCTCTCGCCAGCTGCCCGGATAAGCGTTGCTTAGCTTCATGGCTATGGAGCTTAGACTTTCACCTTTGGCAACGCGGTAGGTTTTCTGCCCTGCCATTGAATAGGGTTGAACCTTGTTACGATTGATCCTTCCAGTAAATACTTTATCTGCTGTCCCGGATTGCCGGTTTTCCCTGGCCTGCTCATATCCATTCAGTTTTTTACGCAATGCTGCCAATGCCTGCGCTTTGGCAACATCTCCAGAGGTCTTTGACGATGAGGTATCCTGATGAACCGATTGATCGGAAGAATGGTTCGGTTCCTGTTCATACGACTTCAGTTTACTGCTTAATGTGGCCAACGCCTGCTTTTTAGCACTGTCACCGGGTGTTTTTGCCGAGGCGTTGTTCTTGACAACTTGTGGCGTTTTCCCGCCCTTGATATCTAACAGGTTAAAAGCAATGTGT
>NZ_JAGHQV010000245.1:0-1059 GCF_017744175.1 Thalassotalea sp. G20_0
CGATGAAACCACTGACCCGTGGTAAAGAACTGGCAAGCGCTGCGGTCAACTCGGTATCACAGGGTATTCAGGGAATCAGAGAACGAATGAACAGGCAGAGTGTTTCTACGCAGGAACCAGCCCATGAAATGAGCCAGGTAAAGACTGACAGAGTGACTGAGCTGGACAAACGTATTAATCAGCTATCACAACCGGAACATCCGGGAAACCTGTTACACGGTTTCAATACAATTGATGGGAAACCAGCGTCATGAAACTTGAATGTGTTCAAAAAGAAAGACCTCACCCTGGATTTTTGCCTCCCGTCTCAGGTTAGACATTAAGGGATCCATTGCAGAAAACCAGTTACTTTACTCCGCTGTTATTCCATATAGGATGTACTGAACCCACCTTGCAGTGAGAACTATCTTGCCGGGCATATACCTCCCTGTGGGAAGGGTCCTGTGCAGGATGACAGCGGAGTGAATCGGTAGATTTTCGCTGCTAATGCTATCAACGGTCAAAGGGCATCCAACAGCCAACCATAACCGATACGTTCCTGTTCAAGACGCAGGTTTTTCCCGTAGGTGTTATCCTTCAGTGCCGCAAACAATGGCAATTCATCCGGGGTAAGTCCCGCCAGTTCACCGGTAAAACGTTTACTGTCCAACTCCTCCGTGCAAAGTTCCAGATGCGCTTGCAGGGTGGCCTGGTCCATCAATAAGGAGCGGGCTTGCGGGAAATGCTGCCGCAGGCGGGAGAGTATGGCAAAACCGTGGGTGTCAATATCGCCCCAATATGTAATCTCTTTTCCCTTTAACCAGCTAATGGAAGACAGTGACTGAATACCATAGCCCAGCCCAAAGATTACAATGGCATCCGGTACCGGTGGAAAGGCAAGACCATTGACCTTGTTTTCCGTGATGAACACCTTGCCGGTTCCCGGGTCTATGAATTGCGACACCGGAACCGTGATATCCGTCACCGGGCCGGGATGATCCAATAACCGGTAGCGCACCAGTGGCTCATCAAACCGCAGGCCAAAGCGGCGTTCAAAACCGTTTTCTGCGAGACCGGCGA
>NZ_JAGHQV010000246.1:0-1058 GCF_017744175.1 Thalassotalea sp. G20_0
CAGCTCTCAGTTCGGCAGCCTTGGCGGTGACTGCCAGAGTTGGAGATGGCTTGACCATTTGCACGCGTTGGGATGGATGACCAGTCACAGTTTTCCTCGTTTATGGTTGTAACACTGAGAATTATAAAGCTGTTTGCCTTCCGCTATTGGCTGGAGAAGATCGCTTGAGTCTGTGTAAGCTCTCTGATGTTTGGTTAGACTTCCAATGGCGGAAACTATCTACCAATAGCTGTACTATAACGGTGATGAGTAGCAAGTATCCGACATGCGACCAACAGAAGGCATCATACACAATACGATGTACCGTTGATATGCGTTTGTCGGTTACCGTTGGCAAATTTTTTCTGCTCCAGATGGAAGGGTAGCATGAGTCGATCGTTTAAAGTTTCTTCCCGCTTCGGTCCCGCAGGTGATCAACCGGTTGCTATTGAACAGCTGGTCAAGGGCATTGATGCTGGCCTTGCCTGCCAAACATTACTGGGGGTAACAGGCTCCGGCAAGACCTTCACGGTGGCCAATGTGATCGAAAAAATACAGCGGCCGACGATCATCATGGCCCATAACAAGACACTGGCCGCACAACTCTACGGTGAGTTCAAGGAGTTCTTTCCAGACAATGCCGTGGAGTATTTTGTCTCCTACTATGACTATTACCAGCCAGAAGCTTACGTACCCACGTCAGATACCTATATCGAGAAAGATGCATCGGTTAATGAACATATTGAACAAATGCGTCTCTCTGCCACCAAGGCCCTGATGGAAAGACAGGATGCGATTATTGTGGCAACGGTTTCGGCCATTTATGGCCTGGGTGATCCACAGTCTTATCTGAAAATGATGATGCATCTGGACCGTGGTGACAGGGTGGATCAGCGAACAATTCTGCGGCGCCTGGCGGAATTGCAGTACACGCGCAACGATGCGGATTTTCGGCGGGCCACTTACCGTGTTCGTGGTGATGTTATTGATATTTTTCCCGCTGAATCGGAAAAAGAGGCGGTCCGTTTGGAGCTGTTTGACGATGAACTGGAAGCCATCAGCGAGTTTGATCCGTTGAC
>NZ_JAGHQV010000247.1:0-1051 GCF_017744175.1 Thalassotalea sp. G20_0
AAATTTAGGACGCATATACGGAGGCAAAAGGCTTTTGGCCGATTCAAATACCGCTGCCCATCGATCCGATGACGAATTCGTGTTCACGACAATGACTAAACACTCCCCTAATTGATCGTGTTTAATGTTGACTGCCACCGCATCACTGATCTCTTTCTGGTTTCGAAACGGTGTCGCTACATCATCAAGATGTATTCGATATCCCCTGACCTTAACTTGGTCGTCGCATCGACCAAGAAAGATAAGCTTTCCCTGATCATCACGCTCGACTAAATCACCAGTACGGTAATAGCGTGTGCCATTGACAACGACGATACGATTTTCATTAAGGTCTGGACGGTTGAGGTAGCCAGTCAAAAGCTGACTGCCTGCAATCCAAAGTTCACCTTGTTCTGATTCGCTGTCATTGCTCTCATCGATCAATACAGAGATACCCGCTAAGGGCGAGCCAATGGGGTAAGCCTCATATTTATCCACGTTTGCTGCGTTTATGGTAAACACTGTACAGACACATGTTGCTTCAGTCGGTCCATACCCATTTAAAATATGTACATTCGGTGCCACATCTATCCATTGCTGCATGGTTTTTGGATTAAGTACTTCCGCACCTGTCATGATGGTTTTTAAGTGTGGCCAAGAACGCTGTTCAAAACCTGGCGTTGACGTTAAAACGGTTTGTGTCGAACCTACTCCGCAAAGATGCGTAATTTGTTCCTGCTCAATTAATTCGATTATCCGTAATGGCATGGGAAATTCGGGACTCAGCCAAACCGACGCTCCCTGATAGAGTGGAAGCAGCGTATCAACAACCGATACGTCAAAATACATCGCTGAGGTATTTAAACAACGAGAACGTTGTTCCACACCCATATAGACGTTAACCGCATTAAAGAAATCAATCATGGCACGATGACTTATTCGCACACCATTTGGGACGCCAGTAGAACCGGATGTATAAAGTACGTACGCATCATTTTCAGGACAAAAAGACCAGTCATCAACTTGATAGTTTTCCACATCCTCAACATGACACATATCTAAGGTTGTATAG
>NZ_JAGHQV010000248.1:0-1043 GCF_017744175.1 Thalassotalea sp. G20_0
GTCGATATCTCCGCCATCACATTCAACCCCAAGTCGAGAGACGACATTCCCCGCCTGCTCCGGGCTTTGCAGCATATCTGGACCGATCTGGAGCTGCGAAATCAGGTTTTTCGGGTACTTGAAACCATGATACCCGCAAATCGGAACAATGGTCGCCCTGGCATGGACCTCTGGAAAGTACTGGTTTTCGGCACGTTGCGCCTTGTCACCAACTGCGACTACGACCGGCTGCAGGAGCTGGCCAATGAACATGGCACGTTACGGAAAATGCTCGGAACAGGGCCATATTGCACACATTCCTACCACATCCAGACACTGCAGGATAACATCAGCCTGTTCACGCCAGAGATACTGGATCAGGTCAACCAGGTCGTGGTGGCTGCCGGTCACCAGCTGGTTAAAAAAAAAGATGAGCCGCTACATGGCCGTGCCGATTCGTTTGTCGTCAAGACTAACGTTCACTTCCCTACTGACATCAGCCTCCTGAGCGACGCTTGCCGTAAAATCATTGAGTTTGCATCGGCGTTAGCCTGTGACGACAAAGAACCTTTATGGCGGCAGCATGACTACTTGAAGAGACAGCACATGAAGTGCTATCACAAAGTGCGGAACCTGAAGCACTCCACAGCGGACTGCGAGACCAAACGAAGCCTGCGCCAGCATGATATTGAGATGGCGCACGCGGAATACCTGAAGTACAGCCTCAAGATCATACGCAAGGCGGAACTCACACAGTCGGTGCTGGCAAAGCGCCACTCTGATGAGGCAAGGCTTGAGAACCTCCACTACTGGATACTTCATGCAAGGCACCAGTTTACTTGATTTATCGCCGGGTGGTTGAACATGAAGCCATTCCTCATGCCGAGAAAGTGTTTTCGCTTTTTGAGCCCCATACCGAGTGGATCAGCAAATGTAAGGCCGGGGTTCCTGTAGAGCTTGGTCTGCGTGTTTGCGTTCTGCAGGATCAGTTTGGTTTTACCCTGCATCAGCAGGTGATGGAAAAACAAACCGATGACCAGGTAGCGGTTCCCGTGGCCGAGAAG
>NZ_JAGHQV010000249.1:0-1040 GCF_017744175.1 Thalassotalea sp. G20_0
TCTAGAAACGGCTCAGAGTTATCTTGCTTCAGGGGACTATTATTGGAACTCTGGCATGTTTCTGTTTAAGGCCTCCCGCTATCTGGAAGAGTTGAACAAATTCCGCCCTAATATTCTGGAAGCCTGTGAAAAGGCCATTGCCGTAGAGAATGCCGATCTTGATTTCGTTCGTCTGGATGAAGCAGCGTTTACCGCCTGCCCGGATGAATCCATTGATTATGCAGTGATGGAAAAAACCACCGATGCGGTGGTTGTGCCTCTTGATGCCGGCTGGTCCGATGTGGGTTCCTGGACCTCATTGGCAGATATCTGTGAAAAGGATGAGTCCGGTAACTCGGTCCAGGGTGACGCTCTGTTGCAGGATACCCGTAATACGTATGTACGCAGTGAGAAGAAACTAATTGCCGCGGTGGGTGTTGATGATCTGGTCATCACCGAAAGCGATGATGCCATTCTGGTGGCCCACAAGGATCGGGTGCAGGAAGTTAAAAAAATTGTTGACCGGCTGAATGCACAAAACCGCAGCGAGGTAAAACTGCACCGCAAAGTCTATCGGCCTTGGGGTGCCTATGACTCCATTGATATTGGCGAACGATTTCAGGTTAAGCGGATTACCGTTAAGTCAGGAGCAAAGCTCTCCTTGCAGATGCACTACCATCGTGCAGAGCACTGGATTGTGGTGAAGGGTACCGCACTGATCACCAATGGTGATGAGGAGATTCTGTTGACCGAAAACCAGTCCACCTATATTCCCATAGGTGTGGTGCATCGGCTGGAAAACCCTGGCAAATTTGACCTTGAACTGATTGAGGTACAGAGCGGTGGGTATCTGGGTGAGGATGATATTGTCCGGTTTGAGGATACGTACGGGAGGGCTTAAGTCAGCAATGGGTCGGTTAGCAGAAAATGTTATACCCTTCAAAAGCATCATGGCAGAGTGAGTGTCGCTCATCACTGACCATTGCTGAACCAAAAACTGTCTCAGAAAATATTCAAGCTTGGGTATCAGGGAAAATTCATGAAGAAGCGTGGATTTACAG
>NZ_JAGHQV010000024.1:0-93412 GCF_017744175.1 Thalassotalea sp. G20_0
TCGCAACCCTCAGATCACTGTTACTAAACCGTCGAAAAATATGTAGAAGATCAAACAGGCAAACCAAAAAGCAGAAAAAGGAAGAGAAAAAACAGCCAGTAATCTCCTCCCTTCCATCATGACTCAAGAACCGTTTTCACATTCAAGGGAAGGAGTGCCAGCGTTGAACACCTGTTGCGCATGAATCTTGCCCCGGATGATTTGAAAATAGCGGATTGGTGGAACAGGAGTAGATGTAGATGTGTTTCCTCAACCGCTTACGTTTATAGACATTTCAGCAAAATGAACTTCTGAACAGAACCGCAGTCTGCTTTTTATATTCTCATGAATTAATGAAATATATTTATGGATAGAAACACTGCTGGTATCAGTGGTAAATACGCAAGATCAGGTAATGATTACAACCAACCGGATGACCATACTTCATCTTCAAGACGTGGGCGATATAGACATGCCACAGTCAGACAACGGGAAAATCCCCCCCGCACTACCCCGGGGCATAATGAATTTTACCATTCTTCTGGCGCATGCTCTTCTCAACATCTACAGTGCCGTTCAGTAAACCTTGCTCAGGATTTTAATGCTCTCATCAAACAGGAAATAATGGATGGTCTGCTGAGTAAATCGGATCGTTTCGGTCATCGCTATGATGGGAGAAATCACAGTCAATATGCCAATTCAATGAGCGTGTTAAGCTTACTCAAGCTGCCTTATTGTCAACGCTACTTGATGCAATAATATTTAACTGCAACCAAAAACCTGAAGCCAGGGATATTGATGCCCAGGGAATCGCCAACCTGCTGTGGGCCATGGCGAAACTGGTGGACGACGGGCAGGAGCAGACACCAGAGCTCAAAGAGGCCTTGGCCGCGCTATTGCCCCACGTAGACGCACAGAAAGCTAACCAGCAAATAAGAAACAATGTACGCACCACCCCGCTGTTAAAATCAGATGCCTTGAGTGAACTGATCAGAGGGGAAGTGCTGATCAAAGCCGAGTCTCTGCAAATTACCGGAGCCTTTAAATTCCGGGGTGCGTTCTACCGACTGTTAAATTTAACGGAGAGTCAGAAAAAACAAGGTGTTACAGCTTATTCTTCAGGAAATTTTGCAGCAGGCCTGTCAGCCGCCGGGCAACTTCTGGACATACCGGTCAGGCTGGTAATGCCCCATGACGCCCCCAAATCAAAAGTAAATAATGCCAGGCGTTACTGCGCAGAGGTCATTCTCTGCCAATGCAATAAACCTTCCAGGGAGGAAGCTGCCAGTGCTATGGCCAGGCAAATAGCCAGAGACCACGGCGCAGTGCTGCTACACCCTTTCGATGATCATGAGATCATTATTGGCCAGGCATCTGTAGCGCTGGAGCTTCAGGAGCAGTTGGCGATGTTCGGGAAATCCTGTGATCACATTCTCTGCCCCGTTGGTGGTGGCAGCCTGGTGGCAGGATCAAGCCTGGTGTTTGGCAGCAACACCCAGGTATGGGCCGTTGAAGTGGATGGTTACCAGGGCATGGGTATTTCCCTTGAAAACGGCAGACGCTCTCGAGCCAAAGGTCATATCCTGTGTGACTGTGATGCTTTAATGGCCCTTGAGCCTGGCATTGCTAACCTGGACATCGTTCTGCAAACCGGTGTCAGAGGTATAACAGTCAACCCTCAAAAATCCCATGATGCCATCAGGCGCGGTTTTCAGGAGATGAACCTGGTGCTGGAACCCAGCGGTGCGGTGGCCATTGCCGCGATTATGGATAACCCGGCACTGTTTGAAAATAAAACCGTAGTAGCGATTGGCAGTGGCGGTAACGTTGATCCGGATAAGTACGCTGCAATATTAGAGGCTGTCTGAGTATTCGATTGACCGGCTGGTCGTTGGGCAGGCATAACTGGTGGAGATATATCCAATCTGTAGCAATGCTTGCCAGCCCTCCCCCGCAGCGGGAAGGACAGGCAAGAGGGTGTAACCAGAAAGAACTCGGATATTAATCGATCACGTGCACAGAAGCAGTATTGGTAGTACCGGACTCAACCAGGGCACCGGAAACCATGACAACCAGGTCACCAGACTGAACAAAGTTGTGCTTTACCGCCAGCTCTTTACCCAGCTTGTAGAAGGCATCAGTGTTTTCCTGCTGTGGTACCAGGCTGGTGGTCACCCCTTTGCTCAGACTGAGTTGGTTAGCGGTCTTCTCGGAAGAAGTCAGCGCCAGAATCTGGGCTTTAGGGAAGAACTTACGCAAAGAACGTGCTGACTTACCCTGCTCAGTGGCAACGATAATCAGCTTGGCAGCCAGAATATCTGCCGTCTTGACCGCACCACGGCAGACCGCTTGCGTGATACTGCGATAATTGTCGATCTCGGCATCGAACTCTTCAACACGCAGTTCCATGCTGCCATCCGTGCTGTTACAGATGGTTGCCATGACCGCCACAGATTCTGCCGGGTACTTACCTTTGGCGCTCTCACCGGAGAGCATAACGGCATCGGTGCCATCCAGAATAGCGTTAGCTACGTCACCGGCTTCTGCACGGGTTGGGCGGGGATTCTTGATCATGGAATCCAGCATCTGGGTAGCCGTGATAACCGGCTTACGGGCATGGTTACACTTGTTGATCATCATCTTCTGGGCAAAGATCACCTGATCAACCGGGATTTCTACCCCGAGGTCACCACGGGCCACCATGATGGCATCAGAAACAGCCAGAATGTCGTCGAAGTTATCAACGCCTTCCTGGTTCTCGATCTTGGAAATGATCTGGATTTCCTGACCACCGTTGGCATCCAGCAGTTCACGGATCTCGTTAACGTCGCTGGCTTTACGAATAAAGGAAGCCGCTACAAAATCAACGCCCTGCTCACAACCAAAGACCAGGTCAGCCTTATCTTTTTCTGACAGGGCTGGCAGGTTAACTTTAACACCGGGCAGGTTTACGCCTTTGTTTTCACCCAGCTCACCGTTGTTCTTAACTTCACAGACGATTTCCTGAGCCTTGACTTCTTTTACCGTCAGTTCAATCAGGCCATCATCCAGCAAAACCGTGTTACCCGGCTTCAGGTCAGCGGTCAGTCCGGCATAGGTAACCGCTACACGCGTGCTGTCACCAATAACAGACGTGTCGGTAGTCAGAGTAAATTCCTGTCCTGCTGTCAGCATGACGTCATCGCCATTGTGCAGTTTAACAGTTCGGATTTCAGGGCCTTTAGTGTCCAGAAGAATGGCAACACGTTTACCGGTTTCAGCCATGACTTCTCGCAGACGGGCAATACGGGCACCATGCTCGTCAAAGTCACCATGAGAGAAATTCAGTCGCATCACATTCATGCCATTGTCGACCAGTTTGGTCAGCATCTCATGGGATTCAGACTTTGGGCCGATGGTACAGACGATCTTAGTCTTTCTCACTGGAGTTTTCTCCGTCATAGGGGATTTCCGGGAGCCTGCAGGGCTTATGCCGACAGGCTCCCAGTGTGATTGACGGTCAGGTATACGAAGTCCCGACACTTTGGTGGGTGCGGATACTACCGCAAAAACGAAAGAAAACCTTGGCCTTTTTACAATAAATCCGTTGTTTTAGATCAGTATTTTCCGAAACATCGGTTAATTAATCACCAACGATAATAACTTATGAAAATGCTTGTGAAACAGTGACTTATTATAGAAAGATTCGTTATTTATGAAGGTCTGGGATTGCCCTGTTGCAACAATGCCAGTATCGAAAGAAACAGGGCTATCGAGACATTAAACCAGTCGGTCAGCAGAAACGACAATCCCGTTCAAATCGGCATACAGGAAATGACCGGGAATGAAATCCACTCCATGAAATCGAACAGCAATATCGACATCTCCCAAGCCTTTTTTATCCGTTTTCATCGGGTGGGCAGCAAGCGCCTGTACCCCCAGCGGCAGTTGTGAAATAACTTCAACATCACGAATACAGCCATAAACAATAATACCCTGCCAACCATTACTTACGGCCTGTTCTGCCAGCATATCGCCCAGCAAAGCCCTTCTCAGAGAACCGCCGCCATCAACAACCAGCACCTTACCGTGACCGTTACTGAACACCTGCTCCCGAACCCTGGAATTATCTTCATGGCATTTAATGGTGACAATTTCGCCACCAAACATATCTCTTCCACCAAAGCTGTTAAAACCCGGATCAACTACCTGAAGGTTACCGGGAAAGTCATCACACAAATCGGGGGTGGTAAAACTCATTATTATTCTCCCATGACAATTCAGACTGGCATGATAACAAAAAAATCACGGAGAAAAGCTTTTCCTCTGTGAAACTGGTATTAATCTCTGCACAATTAAATGCCATACCATAAACGTGCAATGCCCGCTAGCGTTCGGCATTTTCCCTGTGGTTTTTTCAAACTGAACTAAAAACTCAGAGCAGGAACTTTTGCCAAACTCAGCAATCTACAGTTCAGTTCCTGAATGCTAAGACAGTTAACTACTTATTAGCAGGATGGGACAAAGATTCAAAAGGTGCTACTGATCAATGGTCGTATAAATAAACTATCTATGAGCTAGTCAGGCAGGAGTTATCATGCAACCAATAGCGCAGAGTAGTCTCAGAAGTATAGATGGAAGCGGTTTGAAAAAAGACGAAGAGGCGTTAATTAATGGCCTGAAGCCTATATCCGGGTTAGTGGCTAACTTTAATAAAAGTATCAAAGAAGCCTCAGAACCGAATCAGAATCAATCGTTCAAACGATTGAAACAGCATTTACCACCCGGATGGACGATCAGCACAGATACCAATATTGATCATCGTAAGCTGGAAATAGTTGAATTCAATTTTTCCACGAATCATTTATCCCCGGGCACAACGTCTCAAGAGCCTGATATCGAGACGATACATTGCGATAGTCCTATTGAGTCAGGCAATATTGACCCAGCGAAGCTTGAAATTTTTCAATGTAAGACCAATGGTCTTGAACTCCAAGTGCAAGCCTGCTTCGGTCGTGATATTCATACTACCTGTTTCAGCCCATCAGGAAAGGATCTCTTGATCAGTGGTAGCGACAGTTTGATGGATCATAGCCTGGTAACCTGGCGACAAGGTGTCGATGGCAACTGGTCGGAGAATAACAGGCATAATGCCAAAGTTTCCAATGAGATTTTTTTCCAGTTCAACCGGTTGGAAAATACACTCTTGAGTACCTGCTCAGATGGCAGGGTCAAGGTGAGAACTCTTGATAGTGATGGCCGTTGGGAAAAATTGCTGGTTCTTGGCCACCTGCCACTTAAAGATGGCGATGAGCCGGTATCGGCAAACTTCAGCCCGTTGCAGGACAAGATTATGACCTACGATCACCGCGACGGCATAATCAATGTATTTCGAGTGGATGGTAACAATGGGTGGACCCGGCTAAACCAGCCATCAAAGATCAGGCAAATTGGGCTATCAGCACTGGAGTTCATGGCCGCGAATAATTATTTACTGACTTGCAATGGCACAAAAGCGACCATCTGGGGCTGTAGTGATCAAAGCAACTGTCTTGAGAATAAATTTGATAAAGATTACGACAGTCCAATTGAAGATTGCCAGATGAGTTATGATGAGCAGCATGCCCTTATCCTCCCCCGGGGCAACCAGGTTTTTTTCCTGGCTCGTGATGTCGACGGCAACTGGTCAGAGGTCGGAGAGGTCCGTCATTCTGAGCAAATAGTCAATCACCACAACGAGCATGTTCGCAATCGTATTTGCAAAGCCTCCCTCAATCACTCCGGGCTATATGCACTCACCCGCGATTTAGCAAATAAATCTATCATTTCCGGTTATGACGATCATGGTGCCTGGGTAGAAAAAAGAGAGATTCCGAGTTGTGATTATGCCATCTTCAGCCACTCCGGGCGTAAAGTGCTGGCCAGTTTCGGCAGTGGCTCCTTTAAAGTCTGGGATTGCAATAGCATCGGTAACAGTCTGGACAAAGGGCAACCCCTTGAGCACATCGGCAGTGACAGAGTCATCTTCAGTCCCTCAGAGAATCTGCTCCTGAGTTATGGGGTTCTGACGAATTACGTTTGCATTTGGGGTGATGACGAAGAAGGTAACCTGGTTGAGAAAGCACGGGTATGTCATCAGGGGGGGATTTTCGACGCTCGCATCAATAATCAGGAGGATAGTGTCCTGAGCGTCGGCCTTGATTACTTTGTGAAAATTCAGGGGCTCGACAGCGATGGCAAACGACGGGAGCCGCTGGTGGTTGAGCAGCAAGGAAGAGTCGAATTGTCCGGTTTTTCCCCCTCAGGTAGCTTTGCCATTATCGTTAAGGGCAACACCGCCTGCATTCTGGGACGTGACGATAATAGAGAATGGACGCAACAAGTCGTGACAAGGCTTGATGACTATCTGATCCAATTCGTTCAATTTAATAAATTGGAAAACCATTTTCTAATCTTTGGCAGCGGTTTCAAAGATCATGGCAAGCCCGGCTTTGTCCAACTCTGGGGCATTGGTGATGATGACAAATGGGCAGAAAAAGAACTGATAACACTGGATCATCCCGTTGAAATGGCCGAATTTAGCCCCGATGGTGATCATTTACTTATCCACTGCAAGAATAATAGTGGGGGTACCGTCTCGCTCAAAGGTGCTACTGCGCTACTCTGGAAGATTCCAGCCAGCTTCCCAAAGCAACCTTTGAACAGCCCCTGACAGAGTCTTTCCGCCAGATAGAGCCAGGTTTCCAGAACATAGTCCGGATTCAGGGAAACGGTATCAATGCCCTCCTCCATCAGCCAGCGAGCAAAATCTGGATGGTCGCTGGCTCCCTGGCAAATAGCGATCTATTAATCCTGTCGGCGACAGGCCTGAATCGCTATGAACAACAGCTGCTTGACTAAATTAAGAGCAGGAACTTTTGCCAAACTCAATGGTCGTATAGATAAATCATCTATATGCCAATCAGACAGGAGTTATCATGCAACCAGCAGCGCAGAGTTGCCTCAGAAGTCTAGATGGAAGCGGTTTGAAAAAAGACGAAGAGGCGTTAATTACCAGTCTGAAGCCAATATCCGGGTTAGTAGCTAACTTTAATAAACGCATCAGTGAAGCCCCTGAAATGGGTCAGAAAAAATCACTCAAACGATTGAAAGAGCATTTACCACCCGGATGGACGATCAGCACAGAGACCAGTTTTGTCAATCGAAAGCTGGAAGAAATTGTCGGGCTGAATTTTTCCACGAATCGTTTATCCCCGGGCACCACACCGCAACAGTCTGGTATCAGCACGATACAGTGCGATAGTCGTATTGAACCGGGCAATATTGACCCAGGGACGAGTGAAATTTTTCAATGCCAGACCAATTATCTTAAGTTCCAAATGAAGGCCCACTTCGGTTGTTATATTCTTCAAAACTATTTCAGTCCTTCGGGTAAGCACCTCTTCATCAGTGGTTGCGACAGTTTGAAAGATCATAGCCTGGTAAGCTGGCTAAAAGACGCGAATGGTAACTGGTCGGAGAACAGCAGGACCAGGGTTGGGGCCCAGAAGATTATTCCCCAGCTTAATCGGTCGGAAAACACGCTTCTGACTTGCTGCAGCCAGGATGGCAAGGTCAAGGTGAGTACACTCAATAGTGATGGCCGTTGGGTGGAGTCACGGGTGCTTGAGCACATGCCACTTGCAGGTGGCTACGAGCCAGTGATGGCAAGCTTCAACCCGGTGCAGGACAAGATTATGACCTACGATCACCGCGCCGGCAGAATCAACGTTTTGCGATTGGATGGCAGCCGGTGGACTCTGCTAGACCAGCCAACAGAGATCAGACAAAGTGGGCCAAGAGCACTGAATTTCGTCCCCACGAATACTTTTTTAATGACTCAAAATGTTGAAAAAGCGACCATCTGGCACCTTAATGATCAGCGCAACTGTATTGTTCCTGAATTTGTCAAGGAATGCGACCGTGTAATTTCTGATTGCCAGTTGAGTCGGGATGAGAGCCATGCCCTTGTCCTCCTGGATAACCGGGTTTTCTTCCTGGCTCACGATGCCGACGGCAACTGGTCGCAGGTCGGAGAGGTCCATCATTCTGAGCAACCCGCAGAAATTCGCCAGGGCGTAAGTGTGCCCAACCGTATTTGCTCAGCCTCCTTAAATCCCTCAGGGCAATTTGCACTTACCCGCGATTTAGCCAGGAAAACTAAAATTTCCGGTTATGACGTTAATGATGACTGGGTAGAAAAAATAGAGATCCCGAGTTGTGATAATGCCTCCTTCACCCGCTCCGGGTGGAAAGTCCTGGCCGACTTCGGTGGTGGCTCCTTTAAAATCTGGAATTGCCGTGTTACAGGCAATCTGGACAAACCCCAAACCCTTGAGCACACAGGCAGTGACAGAGCCATCTTCAGTCGCTCAGAAAAACAGCTCCTGAGCTATGGCAATGAAACGAATTACGCTTGCATTTGGGGTGATGACGAGGAAGGTAACCTGATTCAGAAAGCACGAGTATGTCATCAGGGGGGGGTTATGGTTGCTGACTTCAATGTTAAGGAAGACAGTGTACTGACCGTCGGTCATGATTGCACTGTGAAAATTCAGGGGCTTGACATAGATGGTGAATGGCTGGAGCGGCTGGAGGTTAAGCATCAAAATCCAATTGAAATTGCCCAATTCTCCCCATCAGGCCGTCTTGCATTTTCCGTTAGCCGGGACAGTACCGTCTGCATCATGGGACGAGACGATAAGGGCAAATGGACACAACAGGCATTGACAAAACCTGGCACCTGTTTGATCAAATTCGCCCAATTTAATAAATTGGAAAACCATTTTCTAACCTTTGGCAAAGATTATAAAGATCATAACAAGCCGGGCTTTGTGCAACTCTGGAGACTCGGTGATGATGGAAAATGGGCAGAAGTAGAGCTGATAAAACTGGATCATCCCGTTAAAATGGCCGATTTTAGCCCCGATGGTGATCATTTAATAATCCATTGCAAAAATAACCCTGGGGGGGTGCCCAAAGGTGACACAGTACTTCTCTGGAAGATTCCTGCCAGCCTCCCAAGGCAACCTTTGGACAACCCCTGACAGGGACTATCAAAGAGTCATTCCGCCAGATAGAGCCAGGTTTCCAGAACCGAATCGGGGTTGAGGGAAACGGTATCAATACCCTCTTCCATCAACCAGCGGGCAAAGTCAGGATGATCACTGGGCCCCTGGCCGCAAATACCGATGTATTTGCCCTGCCGGCGACAGGCCTGAATCGCCATGGACAACAGCTGCTTGACGGCAGCATTACGTTCATCAAAAAGGTGGGCAATCAAGCCGGAATCCCGATCAAGCCCAAGGGCCAGCTGAGTCATATCGTTGGAACCAATGGAGAAGCCATCAAAATATTCCAGGAACTCATCAGCCAGCAGCGCATTGGATGGCAGTTCACACATCATAATGATCTTCAGACCATTTTCACCACGACGAAGTCCAAAGTCAGACATAATGTTGATGACCTGACGGGCTTCATCCGGCGTTCGGACGAATGGCACCATCAGTTCAACATTGGTCAGGCCGAACTCGTCCCTGACCCGCTTCATGGCCCGGCATTCAAGTTCAAAACAGTCCCTGAAGGATTCCGAGATATAGCGGGAAGCGCCACGAAAGCCCAGCATCGGGTTCTCTTCATGGGGCTCATAGATCTTGCCGCCAATCAGGTTGGCGTATTCGTTAGACTTGAAGTCTGAGAGTCGGACAATAACCTTTTCCGGGGCAAAAGCGGCAGCAACAGAAGCGACGCCTTCAACCAGTTTTTCAACGTAAAAGTCGACAGGATTGCCATAGCCCGCCATTCGCTCATCAATCTGCTGTCTGACGGCATCGGGTACGCTGTCCGGATTAGTTTGATAGTTCAGCAAAGCCTTGGGATGAACACCGATCATTTTGTTAATTATGAATTCCAGCCGGGCAAGCCCCACACCCGCATTGGGCAGTCGGGAGAAACTGAAAGCCCGGTCAGGATTCCCCACATTCATCATGATCTTGAAGGGCAACTCAGGCATCTGATCCAGATCTTTCTTTTGGTGCTCAAACGGCAACTCACCCTGATAAATAAAGCCGGTATCCCCTTGTGCACAGGAAACAGTTACCGCCTGACCATCTTTCAGTCGGCGTGTAGCGTCACCGCACCCGACCACCGCTGGAATCCCCAGCTCTCGGGCGATAATAGCAGCATGACAGGTACGCCCACCCCGGTTGGTGACAATGGCTGAAGCCCGTTTCATAACCGGTTCCCAGTCCGGATCGGTCATATCGGTAACCAGCACATCGCCATCCTGAACCCGGTCCATATCCGCCAGATCATCCACCAGACAGACACGCCCCTGACCAATGCGCTGGCCAATACTGCGGCCTTCTGCGAGAACATTACCCTGTTGCAACAGGTGATAACGTTCCAGCGTCCTGGACTCAGTTCGGCTTTGTACTGTCTCAGGCCGGGCCTGAACCACATACAACTGCTGGTCATCGCCATCTTTGGCCCACTCGATATCCATGGGTCGGCCGTAATGGGCTTCAATGGCCATGGCCTGACGGGCCAGTTCCAGCACATCGGCATCATTGATGGAGAACTGCTGACGCTTCTCAAGGTCAACGTCCACGGTTTGCACCGATCTCCCGGTCTCTGGGGCATCACCGTAAACCATCTGAATCGCCTTGCTGCCCATATTTCGCCTGAGGATGGCAGAGCGCCCTGCTTCAAGTGCGGGCTTGTAAACATAAAATTCATCCGGGTTTACTGCTCCCTGAACCACGGTCTCTCCCAGGCCATAGGAGGAAGTGATAAATACCGCATCGCGGAAACCCGACTCGGTATCCAGAGTAAACATCACCCCGGCAGCCCCCGTTTCACTGCGCACCATCCGCTGAATTCCGGCTGAAAGCGCCACATCCCGATGGTCAAAGCCCTGATGCTCACGGTATGAAATGGCACGATCGTTAAAGAGAGAGGCAAAGACTTCCCGAACCGCTCGCAGAACATTCTGTGCACCACGAATATTCAGAAAGGTTTCCTGCTGCCCGGCAAAGGAGGCATCGGGCAAGTCTTCCGCCGTCGCTGATGACCGCACTGCCACAGCCAGATCCTCCTGATCACCACAGAGTTCACGGTAGCTGTTGACAATGGCCTGTTCAAATTCCGGTCGAAATGGCTCATCCATAATCCATTGGCGAATATTGGCACCCGCCCGGGTGAGCTGTTGAATATCATCAATATTCAGTTCATCCAGCAGGGTATGAATACGATCATATAACCCTGAGCCATCCAGAAAGTCTCGATAAGCCTCTGCCGTGGTGGCAAAGCCACCGGGTACACGAACCCCTGCCCTGCCAAGGTGGCTGAGCATTTCTCCCAGCGAGGCGTTCTTGCCACCAACCCGCTCTACATCGCTATTGCCCAGGGCATCCAGGCCCACGACAAACTCTGGTAAAGATGAACTGTTCAAGCCACTCTCCTGCCTGTACTGCAAAGGATTACCATGGGTTTCACCGCTGAGAATTCACCGACTGTGCTGTCAGAGTTCCACTCTGCCAGGCTATCAGTCCATAAATAAAGCTGTCATAGTACTGCTAATAAGACGACACCGGTTACCTCACCGGGAAGATTTCCGGTATAGTTTGTTAGAAAATGTTATTGATTGGAAGAGTTTTTTACTTTGGATCACATCATTTTGATCTATCTGTACCAGAAACAGATGATCTCAAGCTATTAACCTCTGAATTTATGCTTCTGGAGTCGATAAAATGGAGCGATCGGTATTTTTTATCTCTGATGGTACTGGCATTACCGCTGAATCCTTTGGCCAAAGTCTGCTTGCCCAGTTCTCGGGGCCTACATTCCGTCACCACACACTGCCCTATATTGATACCCCCGAAAAAGCCGTTCGGGCACTGACCCTGATTAAAGAGACTCATCAGCATGAAATGATGCAACCTATCCTCTTTATGACGGTGTTGAATGAAGAGGTCAGCAAACTGCTGCATACCAGCGGGGCTTATATTATTGACCTCTTTGCTACCTTCCTTCCCGGCCTGGAGATGGAGTTAGGCTCGCACCCGTTGTATACCGTTGGCAAGAAGCGTTCCACAACCAGCAGTGCCAGCTATCACCGTCGCATCGAAGCGGTGCAGTTTGCCCTTGATAATGATGATGGTGCCCGCATCCGGCACTATGAAAAGGCCGATATTATCGTGCTGGGTGCCTCCCGTTCGGGCAAAACACCCACCTGCATCTATCTTGGCTTACAGTTTGGTATCTATGCCGCCAATTACCCAATTACCGAGGATGATTTTGATAAGGGCATCAAGCTGCCTGATTTTCTTCGCCCGCACAAAGAACGTCTTTTTGGTTTGACCATCAATCCGGCCCGGCTCTCAGGTATCAGAAATGAGCGCCGTCCAAACAGCCGATACTCATCGGTCAGGCAGTGTCAATATGAAATACAGATGGTTGAACAGATCTATAACCAGGAGCAGATCAGCTATATCGACACCACTGAATTTTCCGTCGAAGAGATTGCAACACGGATCATGGATCAGGCCAATCTGACAAGAAGACTGAAATAACCATAATTTATAATTCAACAGACCCTGAGGACTGCCCTTCAATTTGTCAGCAAACTATTTATTTTCTCCCGGCAGCTCGGAGAGTTGAATTTTTTTTCCCGTCTCATTGTCAAAAAGCATCTTTGATGAGGGGACGAACAGATGGATGTGACAGGCTTTAAAAACGACACAGTTACTGGATCAGACTCAACATCCGAACGCAGCTATGGCAAAGAGACAGGCAATTATAAATACCTGACCGTACAACCATCAGAAGACAAAGAGGTACTCTTCCATGCTGGTAATTTTGCATCTGACAATACCGGAACATTTGGAACTGACTCACCCTGTTCTAACAGTTTGTTTACGTTAAATGACTGCAAAGTGAGTCATTCCAGATCTTGCAGTCCGAAATCCATCGAAAGTGAAAAAAGTGAAAAAAGTAAAAAAAGTGCCGAAGGCCATCAGAAAGAGGCTTTCAGCTACGGCCAGGTCCAGTTTAAGCAAACGAAGTTACTGGCAATGCTCACTTCAGGAGAGGTTGAAAAGCAATGCGTGAAAGAAGAACTAGAGAAACTTGTTCAACAATTTGATGAATTACATGTCAATGTCAGTTTAATGGATAAAGTCAACAAACTGAAAAGAGAGATTGAGCAATACATTGATCCTCACCGCCTGGTTGGGGGGGAATACAATTCTAAAAATGGTGCACCATCAAGAAAAACAATAGCGGATGGAATTCAAATAATAGCAAGGGATATCGCTATTTGGGCGGGGACCACAACAAACAATCTGAAAGTACTAACCTATATTATTGAACAAGGGTTTCCCATCAAACAAAGCTCTGACTGGTTTGATCATGATCCTGAATCTATCGCTTACCTGCCTTTTGATACAATGACAACGCTGATAGATAACTGCACCCCATATTGCCCGGACCTGTTATTCGTCAAGGCTATTTTTGCTGATGCTGATCCTCGCTTTGACGCTCTTACCCAGACGATTTTAACATCCAGACGTATTAGTGATGGGCTATTTCAGGAAGCGATTGCACAATCAATACCCGCCGCTTCACAAAGCAGGTTAAAGGTTTTCTTTAATTACCTTCGTAGTCAATCTAATGCCAGCAACATGATTAAAGACTTGGTTAAGCAAAGCTACGAGCATCACCGAATTGCTAATCTTGAAGGGATTCACAGATACAAAAACAGCGTGATAATGGTATTTGTTCTTGAAGCCATTGCACAGCAATCACAGGGAGAAGCCCGTACTCTTATTCGCTCATTTTGTCAGGATGAACAGCAACTGATTGCAATGACAGCTTTATTGGGCGGACTGCATCAATCCAGCGAATTATTGAATGAAATGGGTATTACCGTCACCAGACAGGCGTTTAAAGAAGTATCCGTTAATCTTAAAAATTCTGCTTTCTTTATGGCCAAAGAGGCAGGATTGACCAATGAACGATTATTTACCAATACAGTCAACCGGATAGCTCCGTTTCTATGGACTTTGCCCAATGAATATGGGGATCATTTGCACCAGAGGAGCCTGTTTCCAGATAATAAAGTACTGTCGTTTATCCATCTTGTCATGGAACAAGCGGCCATTTACCAGAAGGAAAGTCAACAATGGTCAGGCCCGAATTGTCAAAAAGAATTGGTTCTGGGAGATGTAAGCCTGTGGGCGGCAAAAATTTTTTCGGTAACGGAAGATGCTGTTTCGGCAGACAGTTTGGGTCTCTTACAGGAAGATGCCAGGTACAGTGAGACATGGAATATCCTGATCAACAAGGCTAAATGCTGCAATGGCCTTACCCGTCCCGGTGATTTCATGAAATTCATGGACTGGCTGTTGATAGAGGGCCTGTCTTTGGTTCGAATGGAGTCGGAATACCGTGAGAAAGAGGCAACCTTTACAGCCAGGCAAAAAAGTTATCGTCCGGATTTGTGGCCGGACCCACATAGTAAGGTTTCAACAACATCTTCAGCCTCTCATGATCAACTTGTATCCTATACCAAACTCGTCACAACATTACATTTTGATATCATTGAATCATTTCTACGCCTTGCCCCTTCCAGCCATCGAATCCATGTGCTGAATAACTGGCTGACTAATCCTGATTGTGCGAAACAACGGGAAACCTTATTTCGCCAGCCTGTTTACCCACTCAATAATATGGAATGCCCTAACATTTGGCAGTTGCTGTTATCACTGGATAAAGATTATCAGCCACCGGAAAATCAGTTTGATCATGATTGGCAAATACCGGTTAATCCGCAGCAGTGGACAGCGCCTCCCCCGTTAGCATCATTATTATCTGAATCTGTCGAAGTCTACGGACGTACGCTGGCAATTCAACGCTCGGACGGTGGCTGGGATTACCTGAAATTTATCAGTGATAAGGAAAAGCCGGAAGATCTGGCAACAGAGGGCAATAAAATCCGCCTTATGGCAGATATAGCCAGTCGCTACGGCTTGAAAAGCTCAATTCCCCAGGTTGTCGGCAGCTATCGTTGGGATAATGCGAACATTGATTTGGCAACATTTACACCTCCCGCCAAAAAGGCCAGACTGGAGGAAAAGTGCCGCTATATTGATGGCAAGGCAGGTTATTGCCTTCATCTGAAATCGACAAAAGATGCGCCTTATCATTTATATCCCTACGATCTTGACCCAGTAACAAAGGCGGATCAGATTTGCCAGGGACTTCATAAATATGCCCATGATTCCGGTGTTTTATTCAGTTGCGGATTATATGCTCCAGCGGTCATTGCAGCTGACCATGATTCAGTAACTAAACGAAAACACCATATCCTCTCATCTTATGTAGGTGCCCCAAGCGAGGGGCGGATGCTTCAGTGGAAGAAAGCTTCAGAACATCCCAATGTGGGGCCCGTAGGCATGCGGGATTCCGGTGATACGAAAAGTATGATTGAGCTGGGTGAGGATTATTTTTTCTCCAAAAGATATCAGGAATTTCTTGATTTTGAAAAATCAGAGGATCGAGCCAGGGTGGCATTTTCAGAACTGGCAAAAAATGCCCAGGGACTGATATTGCAATATGCTCTCTGCTTTCAAAAACAGTTTAACTGTGACAATAGGGAGTCCACGCTGAATCATGAGCGTAAAATACAGGAAATTCTGACGACGCTGTTTCACAAGGCATTTCCCCGATTCACAGAAGAGCGTGTGGTTCAGGCAATGGAAGAAGATGAGCTGCTGTCACAGGCGGTTAGAGAGGTTATCTACTGGTGTGGTCATGACGCCAGATTCGTTAACCACATCAAACAAAATATTATTCCAGAATCTACCTACCCGGACTGTTCTGAAGCTACTAATATCGTAGATTTCAGTACTCTGGAGCCCCGTGAGCTGATTCCCGGCATTGGTTTTGTTACACGGGATAATCAGCCAAACCTTGGCGTTACTTTTGGCGTCAATCCATTGGTTACGCTGAACGCATTGATTGTCAAGCTACTGGCATTGGGAGCCCTGACCTCTTTGTGAGTTCAATCTCTCATGATCTGACATTTATCATCTCTTGCGGACCAGGCTTCTAAACGGGCAATATGCACCAGTGTAAATACAGCCTCTTGCCCGGATATGGGGGGAATTGTTTGCCGCTTGCCAAACCGTTAAATACCGACACGGCTGTTACTCAGGCAGTGGGTAACGAAATCAGGCCTGAAATAGCCCGGGATCCTGTTTATTTCCATCGCTGGTGGGTTACCTTACCGACGTTACCGTTCGATAACATCACCAGCTATTTATCAATTGAAGATATAAGCGCGTTCGCCCAAACATGCAAGGCAGTGGCCAGCCGATTGGTGACCTGCGGACTGGAAGAAGTCCGCTACTTCCTTTCCTTGTCGCAAGACAAACAGAATTCGTGTCAGACAATCATTCATTCTGACCGGCAACTCCTTCAGTACCTCAGGACGTTATCGATATTTTCCAGGCGCCACTTCCCTGTGCAGCTGAGCCCGGCCTTTTATGCCTGTTACGCCCGGCATGCGCGCCAGCAGATTATTGATGCAACGGCACTTACCCTGAAACCCGCTGGGAGCCTGAATATGGACAGCTATAGCTGGCATTATCATGATCTTAAGCTGTGCATGATTGTCGCAACCAAGGTGAAGGGAGGCATTGATATTCTGACTCCGGATCGTCATGGTCACTGGTGCAGGTCGGCTGAAATCACATGCAATGAAATTTGCTATTTTCATCAGCAGCGTTCTAACCATATTTTATTTATCCCACAAAAGGTGTCGAGGAGCCTGGTAGGAGAACCATCGCACTACAAACACATCGTCAAAGGCCACTTATTGTCCGTTTATGAATGTCACGATGATTCCTGGGTTGAGCAACAGCAATTGACCATCGGTGAGGTGTTTCCTCAAATCAGGACAAGATTGAACAATGACGCTTATCTGTATCATATGAATGACTTCTATCTGTCACCGGATGCCAGCGCACTGGTCTGTAAGTACAAGCGGCGTGAAGTTACCATTCTGGGTCGGGAAGCGGAAGGTCAGTGGGTTAATAAAGGCAGCATTACAACCCGTATTCGTAATTTGTTGTTCAGTGATGACAGCCGTCATGTCGCGCTTTGGGATGGTTCATTCATCACGCTGATGGGCAAGTCAGCCGATGGGGCCTGGTCAGAAACAGGTAAAATCATTGTTTCAGACACTGATATTCACATGAACTTCATAACCGGTGCTGGTACTGAGTCTGGTGATAAGTTTGAACTCGAGGTACTATTCAGCCCGGATAATAAGCATTTTGTCACATGGTTTGATAATGCTGGCGTTGACACTCATCGAGATAATTTCTTTGTCGTTATCGCGGCCCTTGGTCCGAATGGAAAATGGAGTGAAAAGCAGAGAATTGTCAAAACCTGTGAGCCTCCGGCGACGTATTATCCCCTGGAACCTGCTTTTGGTCCCGATGGTCGGCTTCTGATTATCACCACCGATGACGGTGTTGAAATCTGGGAATTAAACAGTGAGGATCAATGGCTTCCCGCTGCTCAGGAGCAGCCCCATTGCGGTAAAGGCACTGTTTATTTTTCTGAGCACCCGGACGAATTTATCATCATAAACGGGCGTAGAATATCTGTCTGGCGCAAGGCGGCGTCCGGAATCTGGGGCAAATCCCAAACATTTTCGGCTGGATCTCTGACCAGAGTCAGTCCTGACGGTGACACCATTGTCTGTAATGAACCGTCAGGCCATACCGATATCCACCAACGCCGACCCTCCGGCGAGTGGATCAGTCAACGTATCGAATTTTCCATCAGGGATGGGTGTTTTAACAATGAGAGTTGCCTGCTTGCCGTTGTCCCACCCCTTGAAACCGAAACCGACCACCTGATTTTGCTGGGGGTGAACGCAGACGGGATCTGGCAGGAAAAGGCCCGGTTGCCATCAGAAAACAGGATTCATACATTTTGCTTTAGCCAATGCAGCCGCAGAATACAGATCGAAAGTGACCGCGGTGGCGATGGTGTCAGAATACAAAGTTTTTTTTCTTTCTGGAGGATCGTCCCGGATCAATGTTAACTTTCTCGGTCAGCCTCCTGGAACTGATTTCCCCGCAGTTTCATTCAACGGGCAAGCAAACCCAACCCTCCATCAAAACCCTGGCACTGCGGCTCATAATGGCCTTGGTCACGGACCATTGCCCATTATTCAGCACTGCTTCTGCCCCCACTTTCAAGGTACCCGAGGGGTGACCAAAGCGGACCGGGTTTCGTTCACCACCGCCGGCAGCCAGGTTAACCAGGGTGCCCGGAATGGCAGCCGCCGTACCAATAGCCACGGCAGCGGTGCCCATCATGGCATGATGAAGTTTACCCATGGATAGGGCCCTGACCAGCAGGTCGATCTCATCTTCAGAGACCTTCTTGCCGCTGGATGAGAGGTAACTTTTCGGTTCAGCAACAAAAGCGACTTTCGGCGTATGCTGTCGGGTTGCGGCTTCTTCCAGGCTGCTGATCAACCCCATCTGCAGTGCGCCATAAGCCCGAATGTTCTCAAACATGGCCAGTGCCTGCTCATCGCCGTTGATCACTTCCTGTAGTTCAGTTCCCTGGTAACCAATGTCAGCAGCATTGATAAAAATGGTGGGAATGCCGGCATTGATCAGGGTTGCCTTTAAAGTCCCAACACCGGGTACTTCAAGATCATCCACCAGATGGCCAGTCGGGAACATGGCACCTTCACCATCGGCAGGATCGAGAAACTCAACCTGAACCTCGGCCGCCGGGAAAGTCACACCGTCCAGGACAAAATCCCCCGTTTCCTGTACGGCACCATTGGTCATTGGCACATGGGCAATAATGGTTTTTTTGATATTGGCCTGCCAGATCCGTACCGTTGCGATGCCATTGTCGGGTATCCGTTGCTTATCAACCAGACCGTTGCTGATGGCAAACGCCCCGACAGCTGCAGTCAGGTTGCCGCAGTTACCACTCCAGTCCACGACAGGTTGATCAATGGCTACCTGACCAAAGAGATAATCGACATCATGATCAGGCTGACTGCTTTTCGACAGGATCACCGTTTTGCTGGTACTGGACGTGCCCCCCCCCATACCGTCAATCTGCTTACCGTAGGGGTCCGGACTGCCAATCACTCGAAGAAGTAGCGCATCACGGGCCTTACCCGGAACCTGTGCAGCTGGTGGAAGATCGGTGAGATTGAAAAAAACACCCTTGCTGGTTCCGCCTCGCATATAAGTCGCAGGAACCTTGATTTGTGGAGGATGAGCCATGGGGAACAGCTCCTTCTGTATAGGATTGTTATGCTGGCCCTGATCAGGGGCCAGCGTGAGAGCTCTCAGGCAGCGGCATCGGATTCCAGGAAGTCCCTGGCAAAACGCTGCAGAACACCACCGGCATCGTATACGGATACTTCTTCAGCGGTATCCAGGCGACAGGTTACCGGGACCTCAACAGTTTCTCCGTTGGTACGGCGAATCAACAGGCTCAGTGTTGCTCCCGGCGTCCGCTCACCGATAACATCGTAGGTTTCGCTGCCATCAAGCCCTAACGTCTTACGGGTTGTACCAGCCTTGAATTCCAGAGGCAGCACACCCATACCCACCAGGTTGGTCCGGTGAATACGCTCAAACCCTTCTGCCACAATGGCCTCAACACCGGCAAGTCGAACCCCTTTGGCAGCCCAGTCACGGGATGACCCCTGACCATAGTCCGCACCGGCTACAATAATCAGTGGCTGGCGACGCTCCATATAGGTCTCGATGGCTTCCCACATCCGTGTTTCTTTGCCTTCGGGCTCAATTCTGGCCAGAGAACCCTGCCTGACTGCACCATTAGCATCCAGACACATCTCATTGAGCAGCTTTGGGTTGGCAAAGGTCGCCCGTTGCGCCGTCAGATGGTCACCACGGTGTGTGGCGTAGGAGTTAAAATCTTCTTCCGGCAGCCCCATTTTCGCCAGATATTCACCTGCCGCACTGCTGGCCAGGATCGCATTGGAAGGCGACAGGTGATCGGTGGTGATGTTATCACCCAGAATCGCCAGAGGGCGCATGCCTTTCAGGGTGCGCTCACCAGCCAGAGCGCCCTCCCAATAGGGAGGACGGCGGATGTAGGTACTCATGGAGCGCCAGTCGTAGAGGGGACTTTCGGCCTGCTCCGCCTTGCCCAGATCAAACATGGGAATATAAACCTGGTTAAACTGCTCTGGTTTTACGGATTCAGCAACAATTGCGTCAATCTCTTCATCGCTGGGCCAGATGTCTTTCAACGTGATGGGATTACCATCCTGATCAGTACCCAATGCATCCTTTTCAATATCAAAGCGCACCGTACCGGCAATAGCATAAGCCACCACCAGCGGTGGCGAGGCAAGGAAGGCCTGTTTGGCGTAGGGATGAATCCGTCCATCAAAGTTACGATTGCCAGAGAGAACGGCTGTTGCATAAAGATCCCGATCTATGACTTCCTGCTGAATTTCCGGATCCAGTGCCCCACTCATACCATTACAGGTGGTACAGGCATAGGCGACAATGCCAAAGCCCAGTTTTTCCATTTCAGAAAGAAGACCTGCTTCCTCAAGATAGAGCCTGGCAACTTTGGAACCTGGTGCGAAAGATGATTTCACCCAGGGTTTCCGCACCAGCCCCAGCTCGTTAGCTTTTCGGGCCACCAGACCGGCGGCAACCACGTTACGAGGATTACTGGTATTGGTACAGCTGGTGATAGCCGCAATGATGATGGCACCATCAGGCATTAAACCTTCTTGTTCATCTTCTTTTTTATAAGGCCCTGCAACGCCACGGCTTGCCAGCTCAGAGGTCGGCAAACGACGGTGTGGGTTGGATGGCCCTGCCATATTCCGGCAAACCGCAGAGAGATCAAAGGTCAGCACCCGCTCATAGTCAGCGGTTTTCAGATCATCAGCCCACAGTCCGGTGGTTTTGGCGTAATTTTCCACCAGGGCCACCTGTTCAGGCTCACGACCGGTCAACTTAAGATAATCAATGGTCTGTTCATCGATGTAGAACATCCCGGCGGAAGCACCAAACTCCGGGGTCATATTGGCAATGGTGGCACGATCACCAATGGTAAGATTGGCAGCCCCTTCGCCAAAGAACTCCAGGTAAGATGAAACCACACGCTCATTTCTGAGAAATTCAGTCAGGGCCAACACGATGTCGGTGGCCGTAATCCCAGGCTGACGCTGCCCTGTCAACTCAACACCGACAATATCAGGAAGTCGCATCATGGAAGGACGGCCCAGCATCACCGTTTCCGCTTCCAGGCCACCAACACCAATAGCGATAACGCCAAGGGCATCGACATGGGGCGTATGGCTGTCGGTACCGACACAGGTATCCGGATAGGCGACACCATCACGGGCCTGGATAACCGGAGACATTTTCTCCAGGTTGATCTGGTGCATGATGCCATTACCTGCGGGAATCACATCAACATTCTCAAAGGCAGTTTTGCTCCACTCGATAAAGTGGAAACGGTCTTCATTGCGACGATCTTCAATAGCCCGGTTCTTTGCAAATGCATCCGGATCAAAGCCGCCGTATTCAACGGCCAGCGAGTGGTCAACAATCAACTGGGTTGGCACAACCGGGTTAACCCTGGCAGGATCACCGCCCTGCCCGGCGATAGCATCTCGCAATCCGGCAAGATCCACCAGGGCGGTCTGGCCAAGAATGTCATGACAGACAACACGGGCCGGATACCAGGGGAAGTCCAGGTCACGCTTACGCTCAATGATCTGCTTCAGGGAATCGGTCAGAGTAGCCGGATCACAGCGGCGAACCAGCTGCTCGGCCAGCACTCTGGAGGTATAGGGTAAGGTGTTATAGGTGCCCGGCTGAATCGCTTCCACGGCTGCACGGGTGTCATAATAGTCCAGCTGGGTGCCGGGTAAGGGTTTACGAAAATCAGTGTTCATACGTCGAACGTCCACCGGGCAAGTAATTTATTGTTATAAACCACGAAGGCCACAAAGAACACAAAGATGTTTTTTTCTCTGTGCACCTGGTGGTCTTTGTGGTTAATCGCGATCTTCAATAGCGACCCATTCTGCGCTTTCCGGTCCGGTATAGTCGGCAGATGGTCGGATAATGCGGTTGTTAGCACGCTGCTCCATAACGTGAGCAGTCCAGCCGACTACCCGTGAACAAACAAAGATCGGGGTAAACAACTTGGTAGGAATGCCCATAAAGTTGTAGGCAGAAGCGTGGAAGAAGTCAGCATTACAGAACAGCTTCTTCTCCCGCCACATGACCGCCTCAACACGCTCGGAAACGGCATACAGATACTGATCGCCCGCCTGCTCAGACAACTTCCTGGACCACTCTTTGATGATGGCATTACGGGGATCAGACTCGCGATAAATGGCATGGCCAAAGCCCATAATCTTATCTTTGCGTGCCAGCATGGCCATGATCTTCTCTTCGGCCTCCTCAGGTGAGCGCCAGTTCTCAATCATTGCCATAGCCGCTTCGTTAGCGCCACCGTGGAGAGGGCCACGCAGTGAGCCGATGGCACCGGTCACACAGCTGTGAATATCAGAAAGGGTGGAAGCACAAACACGACCGGTAAAGGTTGAAGCATTGAACTCATGCTCAGCATAAAGCACCAGGGAAGCGTGCATGACCTGCACATGGAGTGGCTCTGGCTTTTTGTTGTGCAGAGTCCAGAGAAACTGCTCGGCGATAGAGTCAGCATCGGTATCAACATCGACCCGAACACCGTTGTGGCTGAAGTTGTACCAGTAGTTGATCATGCCGGGGAAAATGGCCAGCATGCGGTCAATATGATCGTTCTGCTGTGAGAAATCCTGTTCGGTTTCCAGGTTACCCAGCATTGAACAACCGGTACGCATTACATCCATTGGGTGAGCATCAGCGGGAATCTGTTCGAGTACCGTTTTCAGGGCATCGGGCAGATAGCGAAGGCCTTTCAGCCTGGTTTTGTAGGCGTCCAGTTCAGCCTGGTTTGGCAGTTTGCCATAAAGCAGAAGGTACGCGACTTCTTCAAACTGGGCCTTATCGGCCAGCTCTTTGATATCGTAACCACGGTAAGTGAGGCCCGAACCGGTTTTGCCAACGGTACAGAGCGCGGTTTCACCGGCTGACTGACCACGCAAACCGGCACCGCTTAATTTTTTTTCTGTCCCAGAGTTCGTCGACATAATACTTCTCCGTTTTTTTATTTCGTGCACTTATTGATGATCAGGGTACCAGACAGGTACCCGGTCATTATTGTTATTGCCTGAAAAAAGACTTCCCTCAAATTGACGATAAAACTGCCGGGCATCGGTTAATCACGCCTCAGCAGCAGACAGTTTATGGGTTCAGGAACTCCCTGGTTTTCACCAGCTGTTCACGCTCCTGGAAGGTCATCATGCCGTCGGCGATAGCGCCACTATTACCGTCACGCCTGATCACCTCCAGTACTTCCCGCATCGCGGTCACTGCAGCCCGTTGCAGATCAGAAGGAATAATAATCAGCTGATAGCCCATCGCTTTCAGGTCTGCAGTAGGTACCAGTGGCGTTTTACCACTGTAGAACATGTTAATCAGCTTGGGACCGGGAGCCTGTTTGGCAATTGCTTCAATCTGCCCAATGGTCTGCGGTGCCTCAACAAACAGCATATCAGCCCCTGCTTCGACATAAGCCCCGGCACGATCTAAAGCATCGTCAAAACCGGTAACGGCAATGGCATCGGTACGGGCAATCACGGTGACGTCACCGGCATACTTTCTGGCCACCGAGACTTTCATACACATTTCGTCAACAGATACCAGAGACTTGCCGTCCAAATGCCCGCAGCGCTTGGGAAACTCCTGGTCTTCCAGGTGAAAAGCACTGACGCCCGCATTGGCAAAAAGCTCCACGGTGCGTTTGACATTTACCTCGTTGCCAAAACCGGTGTCAGCATCAGCAATCACTGGCAGAGAGGTGGCGGCCACGATCTGACGAACCCGTTCGACCACTTCCGTCAGTGTCAGCAGACCAATATCAGGCACACCGGTGCTGCGGGCAATGGCTCCACCACTGGCGTATAGCGCTGAGAAACCGGCTTCTTCACCGAGCCGGGCCGAAATACCATCGTAAACACCGGGAGCGGTGACAATGCCCTGCGCAGCGATCAATCGACTCAAGGCATTATTCTTTTGATTCATGGCATTACCTCTGGTTCTTAATTCTTGATATAAAGAGTGTTAACAGCAGCATTATCTTGTGGGCCCTGTCGACGTCATAGACACCATAGAACATGGTTGACAATATTTTAAACTGGGATATTTATACCTAACTTTTATCAGCACTTCTACCTGCATTGAAAACAACATATAACCAAATCAGTAACATCATATAGATCACAATTGCTTATTCAAAAAACATCTCAGAAAAGCTGCATTGCGTTGAGCTGAAAGGCTAAGCTTGCTGTGCAAGAGCATTTTTAATTCACTCTGCTCTTGACGTTTGGTAACAGTGAGTCAGGCTGAAAACTGTTTGAATGCTCGGCCCGTGTTCCCTGTTAATCGTATGGAACTGAAGTTAACTCTAATAAATGTTAAGGAGTCATATCTTGGAAACGACGATAAGAAATGCATCTTATACATCAATACCTTTGCAATCTAAAAATGAGGATCCAAAAACTTCAAGTGAAAATACAGAAGGATCTTTCAGAACCAGCAATGGAAAAGCAAGGTGCGTTGCTATTGGTGTCGGTGTGGTCTTTATCGGAGGCGCGGCATTGGCGCTTTTGGGTGGTCTTGGATTATTAAGTGGTGCTGTGACCAAGTCAACTCCAACTCAGTCACCTGGTAATACAACTTCTCCCTTGCCAAGACTTGCAAATACTCAGGGTTTCGAAGACCGTACGGGTAGAGGTATAACAACTGTCATCAGTACCATTTCCACTTCCACCCAAGAACTTATAATTTCCAGTTTAACAACAGCTCCTGAACCCTCAGTAACTCATACATTCTCTTCCTGGCAAAATTCATCAAATATGGCGGCAACAACCACTGGTGATTCATCAACATCTGGGGCTTCCAGCAACGCCAACAGCACAACAACCAGTTCTACACCCGGAGTAAGTTCTTCACTCGCTTCCCACTCTTCCTCGCTAATGTCATCGATGGTTACATCCTCTATTACAACTCCCACCTCTACCACCGCAAAAATTGATCCACCCTCATCCGCGTCTTCACAAGCGTCGCCATTCAGTTCTTCATATAACGATACCGGTTCAGACTAGAGATGATGCCCCCATCAGCTTTGATGTTACTATCTGTCTATAAGGTGTGCATGCTCACCCCCTTGGCTTACTGCTTCTGCATCAAGGCTTCGGGGGGGTGGGGGGTGGTGGTTACTTTATTAGTGAAGAGACTATCGTACGGTTTTAAGTGCAATTGTTCACAGGGAAGTTATACAGCTAACCATCGCAATTTCTGATGATAATTAGCACTTGATGGCTGGTTCGTGTTTTGTAGACGATGGCATAGTGCCCCGGCTCCAGTTAAAATGCCGACTGTTTTGTTCGGACACCTGTATGAAGACGCTGACAATTCTGGAACTGGAATATAAAGACGATACCAGTCTCTACTTTGAACATTTTATTCACCTCCCTTATCCCTGTTTTCTGGATAGCTCGGTATTTGATGGCAAACAGGCAGCCTATAAAGATCATTCCAGCCGTTATGACATCATGACTGCCGCCCCCGAAATGCACTTCACCTTCACCTCAGAAGGTGATTTGATGATTGAAGATCTCATCCAACAAAAAACAGAAACTTTTTCTGGAACTGAACCTTTTTCTCAATTGTCTAAATGGCTTAGTGCCATGAGCAAAGTCGACAATGCCGGATTGCCTTTTGTTGGCGGTATGGTTGGTTACTGGGGATATGAACTCTGTGAACACCTTGAGCCGGACCGAATAGCCCATCGAGACAGTTCAACACCGCTGATGTCCGTCGGACTCTATCAGTGGGCGCTGATCTGTGATCATAAGGAACGACGGGCCTGTCTGGTGTTTCATCCTGATATGCCCGAATCATTGAAAACTGAAATTCTGAAAGCTATTGACCATAAAGTCAGGAAGTCAGACCGCTCACCATTCAAACTGCTCGACAGATTTACCCCGACACAGACCCCGGCGGAATACCAGTGCGCATTTCAGCAAATTCAGGACTATATCGTGGCGGGAGATTGCTATGAGGTAAATCTTACCCAGCGTTTTACTGCACCCTATATTGGCGATTCCTGGGAAGCATTTAAAAAACTCAGAACCGTCACTAAAGCGCCCTACTCTGCGTTTATTTCACGTCCTGACCTGAGCATTCTCAGTCATTCCCCGGAGCAGTTTATCCGACTGGAAAACGGTCATGTTTCCACCAGGCCTATCAAGGGTACCCGTCCCAGAGGCCGTTCTCCTGAAGAAGACCTTGCCATTGCTGAAGAGTTACAACATAGCCAGAAGGATCAATCGGAAAACCTGATGATTGTCGATCTGCTGAGAAATGATCTTGGTAAAGTCTGCAAGACAGGTACCGTGTCTGTACCCCGGTTATTTGCCCTGGAAAGTTATGCCAACGTGCATCACCTGGTCAGTACTGTGAAGGGCCAACTGATGGAGGATTATGATGCATTTGACCTGCTAAGGAGCACATTCCCCGGCGGTTCGATTACCGGAGCACCAAAAATACGATCCATGGAGATTATCAGGGAGCTGGAACCGGTAGCCCGTACTGTCTACTGTGGCTCCATCGGCTATATCAGCTGTGATGGCAATATGGATACCAGTATCACCATACGGACGATTCTGGCAAAAGATGGTGAATTGCATTGCTGGGGAGGTGGGGCGATTGTTGCTGACTCTGATTGTGAATCGGAATACCAGGAGTCCATTACTAAAGTAAAAAACCTGATGAATACGTTGGAAACCTGCTTATAGAAACATTGATCGTCACTGGCCACATGTCAGTGGCCTTGCTAATAATAATGGCCACTGCTCAATCCAACCCGATTGATGATCTGCATTGACTCTATCTATATTTATGCAGGAAGTATCTTCAAATGCTTCAAGATAATGCTGGCTGACCTGCAGCGGGACTACGGAATCCCGGGCTCCCAAAAAGTGCATTTGCGCTATCGACGATAATTGAGCACCAAAATCCACCGGATTCAGTGCCGCAGGCATTTCGGATACACCATGGAGGCGGTTTAAAAACTCAGGAGAGAGATTGCCCGCTACCGTACGAACACTTGTAACATCATTTCTGTGTGCGGCAATTAACAGAGCCAGCGCTCCACCACCAGAATAACCGACCAATTCCAGTTTTTCATACTGCCCACTCGCTTTCAGAGATTCCACAGCAGTATTCATAGCCACAAGTACTTTCGGACTGTAACGTTTAAACGTCCATACCTGTCTGCTGCAATTCTCATTCATAACGTACTGGCAGGGCTGGGCAATATAAGCAAGATCCGGTGATTTATCCTTCAGCATCAAATGATGAACAAGTCTGTTAACCGGAGTTGGATCCATTGACGGACGGTTGGACCTTAACCAGGCACGACCATCCCCTTCAATATAAATTCTAAGGGTTCGAGTGACTGATTTTTCCGGTGCCCAGGTATAAATTGGCCAGTAAGTCTGATCATAAACGACAACATTTAATGGCTGCCGCAAGTCTCCGGGATAGACTTCAGGCATACTTTGCTGACCGACGCATCCTGCGATCAAACAGAGCCAGAACCACATTGCTATTTTTATTGCCGTTATTTTATTCATTGAGACAATAACTGCATGGAAAAGTTAATTTCCATCAATTTATATCAATGCAAACAGTTTGTCAGAGTAGCGCACAGAACTGTGCGCTCCATGCCTCAACCCCGTGCCGCACGCAAAACTGTACGCAGATCATCGTAGTTGGTAATTGAGGGGTATTGAGGAAACTCAGCAATCACGTTATCGGGTGCCTTGAACAGAAAACCGGCATCTGCTTCAGAGAGCATGGTGGTGTCATTGTAGGAGTCACCCGCGGCAAGAACCCGGTAATTGAGGCTTTTCAGTGCTTTTACCGACGCGCGCTTCGGGTCTTTCTGTCTTAACTTATAGCCGGTTACCTTACCTGATTCTGCTACCTCCAGGCGATGGCAGAACAGTGTCGGACGACCCAGCTGAACCATAAATGGGTCGGCAAACTCATAAAAGGTATCCGACAGGATAATTAGCTGGAATTCACTGCGCAGCCAGTTGACAAAATCCACAGCGCCTTCCAGTGGCTTCATCCCGGAAATCACTGCCCGGATTTCATTCAACCCGAGTTTATGTTTATCCAGTATGGATAAGCGCATGGTCATCAGCTCATCGTAATCGGGAATATCACGTGTCGTTGCCCTGAGTTCGTCAATACCGGTATGGGTAGCAAATTCAATCCAGATTTCCGGAATCAGTACACCTTCAAGATCAAGACAGACGACATCCATTGGTTATTCTCTCTTTGATGGTTAGACTTATTGCGGCCTGACAGGCTGGATGAGAATATAGCATAAACACCTATAAATATAGATATTGATTCTATTATTGACTAAATAGCCACTGCTACAATAAACAACCACCGGCAAATGAACACCATCCCCCGGGAGAACTGGATTATGAAAATCACCATGGTCAAAAAGATAATGGCCGATGGCAACCTCTGCAAAAAATGCCAGGAAGTGCAGGAAAGACTGGAGAGTTCAGGTCATATCAATCGCATTGACCAATTCGTCACCGCCGTTGATGGCGACCCGGACAGCACAGGTACTTTACTGGCAAATTTATACCAGGTAGACAAAGCACCTTTTTTTATTGTTGAAGAAGAAGGCAGCGAGCCAGCGATTTACACCATCTATTTTAAGCTGGTAAAGGAAGTACTGGAAAAAGCGGCTTGAACCAAGCCGCTTGTAATACCAATTCCACCTTCTAAATATGAACTGCGCAGCCATTTTGAACAGCTGGATCTTCGTTGGAATTCCTCACAATAGCCCTGCTATTACTCGTCATTCCGCCTTGCCCAGCTGTCCAAAATGACTTGCTCGATCTCATATTTAGAAGGCGGAATTGGTATAAGGTAGTTACTGGTTTGGTAGCTGAACATGTGAAAAGAGTTCATCCACTTCCGCCTTGTTATGACGAAGGATTGCTTCCTGAACCACATCTTTGGTCAGGTGAGGGGCAAACTCTTCAATAAAGTCGTACATAAATCCACGCAGGAAAGTACCACGCCGGAACCCGATCTTGGTAATGCTTGGCTCAAACAGGTGATCAGCATTCAGGGGTACAAGGTCTGAATCCAGTTCAGGGTCGTAAGCCATTTTGGCAATGATCCCGACGCCCAGTCCCAGGCGCACATAGGTTTTGATCACGTCGGCGTCGGTGGCAGTAAACACTACCCTGGGTGACAACCCTTCATTCATAAAGGCTTCATCCAGCTTGGAGCGACCAGTAAATCCGAAAACATAGGTGACCAGGGCATGTCGGGCAATATCTTTCAGGCTCAATTCAGATACCTGGGTCAGAGGATGGTCCCTGGGTACAAGAACACAGCGATTCCAGCGATAGCATGGCATCATCACCAGATCATTGAACAAATCCAGTGCTTCCGTTGCGATAGCAAAGTCAACGGAACCGTCTGCTGCCATTTCGGCAATTTGGATGGGAGTGCCCTGATGCATATGAAGAGCAACATCGGGATACTGCCCAATGAACTGCCGGATAATGCCCGGCAAGGCATAGCGAGCCTGCGTGTGGGTTGTGGCAATGGACAGACTGCCCTTTCGCTCGTCACTGAATTCCTGGGCAACCTGCTTGATCGACTCAACTTTTCTAAGGATCTCACCGGCTGTATCAATGATTTTCTCACCGGCCGGGGTAATGCGGGTGAGATGCTTGCCACTTCGGGCAAAAACCTCAACGCCAAGTTCATCTTCCAAAAGCCGGATTTGTTTGCTTATACCGGGCTGAGAAGTGTATAGACTCTGCGCTGTAGCTGATACGTTGAGATCGTGGTGGGCGACCTCCCAGATATAGCGCAGTTGTTGCAGCTTCATTGATGGCCTCCGGTCGGGCAGGTTGTGCTGACAAAAATGAATAGATTGAAACAGGATCCGTTAGTTCTATAAAGCATAAAAGAATGACATTAAATTCTTTTCCAGAATACAAGCCAGTCAATATAGTTACCAGCGAATCATCAATTTTTAGTCAATATTTTCAAACATCGCCTTGGCTAGTTATAACTTTAGACCATAGATTTTGGGATGCTTATGGATTTTCTAACATATATTGCCACCGGTGCCGGCGTTGGTTTTGCGGTTGGCCTGACAGGTATCGGCGGTGGTTCATTGATGACACCACTGCTGTTAATGTTTGGCTTTCCGGCTCATATCGCCATTGGAACGGATCTGATGTATGCAGCCATTACCAAGTCAACCGGAGTCATTGTCCATCATCGCCAGAAAAGTATTGACTGGACACTGGTCAAAACGCTCTGTGCTGGCAGCCTTCCTGCCACAATCCTGACAATTGTGCTGCTCAAGTTTTTTTTTGACAGAAGCGCTGATTATAGCCCGATCCTAACACTATGCCTTGGGATAATGTTAACCCTCACTGCGCTGTCGCTATTTATGAGTCCTTTTTTGAAAAGAAGACAGCTCTCTGGTGTCTCGATGATTCCACAGCAATATCAGACAACATTAACCTTTATTGCCGGTATCTTCCTCGGGGTTCTGGTCACACTTTCATCGGTGGGTGCCGGAGCACTGGGCACTGCCGCTATTATCCTGCTCTATCCGCTGCTGAAACCCGTCAAGGTAGTGGGTAGCGACCTGGCTCATGCGGTACCGTTAACGTTACTGGCAGGCTTTGGCCATATCTGGCTGGGTAATGTTGATTTTGTGCTGTTAGGCAGCCTGTTGATTGGCTCTATCCCTGCTATTTATGTGGGAACCCGTGTCGGCATGAAGCTACCGGATACCTTCATGCGCATCATATTGGCCATTATTTTGCTCGGACTGGGCCTGAAATACCTTTTTTAACCCTATCCAGGGTTGCAGCCCTGTGTCAGTTTGAATAAAGTGGAAAACCCTCACCTGGCCAATGGAAAACTCATAATTACCAGGGCTTTATACAGGGTGAGGTGACAATCTGTCAGTATGGGTGCCATATTTTCATCTGGCATCAGGGGCGTCAGGCCACTGATCAGGAGATTTTAAACAAGTCTTATTAAAAGAACGGGACCGCGCACATGGCTGTTTTACCCATTGAAGACCTGAATATTCAATCTCAGGAAGTTCTGTTGAGTCCGGAACGCCTTAAGGCTGTGATTCCGATGACTGAAGCAGCAGCAAAAACGGTTTCTGAAAGCCGTGAAGTGATCAGGAATATTCTTGATGGCAAAGACCATCGCCTGTTTGTAGTCATAGGCCCCTGCTCAATCCACGATGTTGCTGCGGCGAAAGATTATGCCCAACGGCTGAAAGCCCTCAGTGAAGAGCTGAAAGACACATTGTATCTGGTGATGCGTGTCTATTTTGAAAAGCCAAGAACCACGGTGGGCTGGAAAGGCCTGATCAATGACCCGCATTTGAATGACTCATTTAAAATTGAAGAAGGCCTGCATATCGGTCGCCGCCTGTTAATGGATGTTGCCGAAATGGGCATTCCTGCTTCTACAGAAGCGCTGGACCCAATTTCGCCTCAATATCTTCAGGACCTGGTTGCCTGGTCTGCAATAGGAGCCAGAACCACTGAGTCGCAGACTCACCGCGAAATGGCCAGCGGTCTGTCCTCGGCCGTTGGCTTTAAAAATGGCACCGATGGCGGACTGGAAGTGGCGATCAATGCCCTGCAGTCTGTTTCCAGTCCACACCGTTTTCTCGGGCTGAACGGCCAGGGGCAAGTGGCTGTTACCCATACCAAAGGTAATCCTTACGGCCATATTGTACTGCGTGGTGGTAATGGCAAGCCAAACTACGATTCTGTCAGTGTTGCACTGTGTGAAAAGGCGCTTGAAAAAGCCGGCATCACGCCAAATATTATGGTGGATTGTTCCCACGCCAACTCAAATAAGGATCCTGCCCTGCAGCCACTGGTTATGGAGAATGTGACCAACCAGATCATTGAAGGCAATCAATCTATCGTGGGTCTGATGGTGGAAAGCAATATTGGCTGGGGCAATCAGAAAATGACTGATAACCTGGACGATCTGCAATACGGTGTTTCTATTACTGATGCCTGTATTGACTGGAAAACAACGGAGAAGACGCTGCGCAACATCAGGGATAAATTGAAAGATGTTCTGCCGGGACGTCGCTAGGCAGAACTGATTTTAACTCACATAAACAGCTCGATTTGTTCGGGCTGTTCTTCTTTTGAAGTGATCATTTTACCCTCTTCAACCTGAACAGGCTCAACCACACCCGGAAGCGATAACTGGGTATCCGGTGGTGTAAAGATCTCCATCGTCTGCTTTTTGCCATAACTGACTTTACGTTCCACCGGCATATTGCTGATTCTTCGATCAAGAATCGCTGAGCAGATCATGCAGATAGTGGATAGATGGCCATTCACCAGCACTTCGTAGCGACAGTCACTGTTCAGGACTTCGGTACAGAGCGTACGGTCACTTCTTGACTCAATATCCAGATTTGCCTCAACCAGATGGCGCACAGCACTGCCATCTTCGGTGACAAAAAAATTGGATAAAATGGCCTGTTTATAACGCTTCACAGTTCCGTCGGACTACCGGGTGAGTAAATGAGCTTGGGATTTCAAAAAGGCGGGAGAAGATACACCATTATTTCAGAGAGTTATACCGGTATCTTTACCCTTTTTTTCAAAAGGGGTTAAAAATACCATTAGTAAAGCCTGAAAAACCATAGCTTTACCTATTTATCATCAGAAAAAGGGTCATATTGTATTTTATTGATCAACCAGATCTTGCGTCCACCCGGTGCATTGACCACGATTTCATCATCTACCTGACGCCCAACCATTGCCCTGGCCATGGGGGAATCGATGGTAATGTGGTTGTTTTTTACATCAATCTCATCGGCACCCACTATACGACAATGAAGTATTTCACCTTCTTCACTTTCCAGCTCAACCCAGGCACCGAAAAAAGCCTTGCCTTCCTGCTCTGGCGAATAATCGACAACTTTCAGGATTTCAAGCCGTTTAGTCAGATAGCGTATGCGTCGGTCAATTTCCCGGAGCTGTCGCTTTCCCTCTTTATATTCCGCATTCTCACTGCGATCCCCAAGCGCTGCAGCCTCAGAAACAGCCTGCGTGACTTCAGGGCGCTTAATTCGCCACAGATACTGAAGCTCCTGCTCAAGCTTTTCTTTTCCGGCACGGGTAATAAGGGGGGACGTCATAGGGTGACACCGAACACTAACGGTAAAATCGACATAACATTGAAAAAACGGAGAAAGGAAGTGGACCCCACTTCCCTCTTAGGATTGATCTGCTTTATTTGTAAAAAGCATTCTCAGTATTACTGTGATCCGTCACATCACGAACGCCTTTCAGTTCCGGAATACGCTCCATCAGCGTTTTTTCAACACCATCCTTGAGGGTCATATCAACCGCAGCGCACCCCTGGCAACCACCGCCAAACTGTAGAACAGCAATGCCATCATCCAGCTCCACCAGAGATACCATGCCACCGTGGGAAGCCAGCCCCGGGTTCACTTCCATTTGCAGGAAATAGTTGATTTTCATATCCAGAGGACTGTCTTCATTAACGTTGGGCATCTTGGCGTTGGGTGCCTTGATGGTCAGCTGACCACCCAGCTTGTCTTCGGCAAAATCGACCACCGCTTCTTCCAGAAAAGGCTCACTGGTGCCTTCAACATGACAGTTGAAATACTCAAGCTCCAGCGTCAGATCACCCTCTTTCTCTTCCCCCGGCTTACAATAGGCCAGGCAGGTTTCCGCATGAGGCGTGCCGGGGTTACTGACAAACAATCGTACACCAATCCCCTCAACCCCCTGTTTTTCTAATAATTGGGCAAGATACTTCTGTGCGGCTTCAGTGAATGTAATGTTCAACGCAACACTTCCTCTATTAACTTCATGGCTATTCTATGTCATTGGGGCGCTTCAGAGAATCCCTACCGGGTAACTCGGTTATTCTAAACTGTTTCATTTATGGCAACAATCAGCGAGAATAGTTCGCATTTGCAATTCATCGTCCTTTTCCTCGACAAGCAAGAGACCGATAATGAAAGAAACCATCAGCATTCTGGGTTGTGGCTGGCTGGGCATGCCATTGGGCGAACGACTGGTGAAAGATGGCTATCCAGTCAAGGGGTCAACCACCCGGGAGGAAAAGCTGGCAGCTATTTCTGCGGTTGGCATGAAGCCTTATATAATCGGACTTTCACCAGAGCCTGAGGGTGATATTGACTCGTTTCTTGATACCGATATTCTCTTTATCAACATTCCACCGGGAAAAGGCGATGGTCAACCCCACTTTTACCTTCGCCAGATGAAGGCTCTGCTTAACCGTATTGAGCAAGCCCGGGTTAAAAAGATTATTCTGATCAGTGCTACCTCCGTTTACCCGCAAAATAACGTTGAAGTAACGGAAGACGATGCCGTTCGTATTGAGTCCCCCTTCTCTGATACTGCCTGGCTGGATATTGAGCAGCTGTTCACTGACCATGACGATCTGAAAACCACGGTGCTTCGCTTCTCAGGCCTTATTGGCGGTGAATATCAGCCGGGCCGCTACTTTTCCGGCAAAGAGCTGGGTGGCGCTGACGATCCGGTGAATATGATACACCGGGAAGACTGCCTGCAAATCATTGGGCAGATCATTGCCAAAAACCTGTTTGGGGAAGTCTTCAACGCCTCAGCGGATGAGCACCCTACCCGTCGTCAGCTCTACACCCGGTCCTGCGAAATCATGGGTATTGAGCCGCCCATCTTTATCGATAAACCCATGCCCTATCGCCTTGTGAACTGCGATAAATTGAAGAAAGCGCTAAACTATCAGTTTGTTTATCCAGATCCCCTAACAGCATTGTCTAATTAGATCAATTAATTGACATGATATATTCCTTAACCCGGATATTTCATAAACTGCCCCGAATCTCGCGCACGACCACATGGATGTGGGAGGTAGGGCGACGCAGGATGCCAAAGCCGAGGACTTTGTCGCTCTAAGGGATTTTGTCAGGGAGCGCCGTACCGGGGAAACAAAACTCCCTTAGAGGGGCAAAGGACAAGCGAGAACGGGAGCATGTTTATGAAATATCCGGGTTAAGTGAATGGAATATACCAAAAACCATTTAGACGAGTGTTACCCAATGAACCCTTTGTCTTTCAATTCTAACCCAGTACCCACTTCCCTCAGTACCAGCAACACAACAACCAGTAATCAATTTTCATGCTTTGACAATCGCCAGGTTACACCTTGCTCAGGTTCTGATCTACCTGAAATGAAAATTGAACCTATGGACACCAGCGAAACTCCACTTTGCTGTAATCTGTCGCAACGCAGTATAATACTTGAGAAAATAAGGTCTTTTCTTAAACCTGACGCAAGTGAACAGGCAGTGAATATCCTGCTCGATATTATAAATAATGAATGCAAAACCCTCAGAAGCCATGAAATATATTTTCTCAGCCAGGAAGATATATCCACTTTTATTTTTGATCGCTTTAAAGTGAGATCCTCTTATCTACTACGCCAATTTCAGAGTACTTGTTTCAGAGATATTAATGAGGACTTACGGACAATTTCACTTTTTACGGAATTTAATATAACCACCGAAATGGCAATAAAAAGCTTTATACATAGTGAATTTTGCCCAAAAACAGCAGGTAGGAATATTTTTTTCCGTGCAGGCAAATTTACTTGTGTCAATGACGAAATGGGCCGGTGCAGAAATTCTATCCTGAAAGAGAGAATTTTTGATCCTCAAACAATTAACAAAGAGGGGCAAGCCTATGGTATTGGCCTCTACAGCACTCCAAGCATTGCTGCAGCCAAGGGTTACCTTGATAAAAGTTATAATAAAGGAAATCCAGTCACCATACTGGCCGTATTCATTAAACCAAATGTAAATATCCTGTCTCTGAGAAAAAACAGCCCCTTTTCCACTTTTCTAGACCATCGATATCCAACGTTCAAGAATACAGTAAAAGAAGATATAAGACAGGACAAATGCCATATAGAAAACTGCCTTTATATCATATCCGCACCAGAAACCCAATTTGGTTATACATTGATTAAGTCGCCAGAAATAATCAGAAAAGTTACCCCTTATGATTACACCTTGCTAACAAAGCTACACGTGCCTTTTAGCCGTGATGAAATCAGTAGGTATAAGATGATACCAAGGCCAATGTCAGCTAAGTTACAGGGTGAATATATCAAGCATGATTTTATTGGAGAAAATCCTGAAGCTAAATCCCGTCTACCCATTTATCGTTATGCCACCAGACATCGTTTTGCAACCAATAGAGAAAACCAGGATCATGGCTGTAAATCAGAGAATCAGGAGGAGATCGAAAAAAATGACTATAAATTCTTCACAACCATAAACGGGGTCAATTATATAATCAGACCTTCAGCCCGGCCATACGAACTATGCAGAGATTTTTCATCACCGGAATTTCATGTTCAATACAAGCTTTCAAAAAACAAATCAACACCATCTTAATTTGTCTCTAAGGCTAACCACACCACCAATAATGATTAATGTTGGAGCCTTTACCCTTTCGGACTCAATAATTGCCTTAATAGTGGCCAGGGTTCCGGTAAAGACCTGTTGATTCCGGGTTGTACCCTGTTGGATCAAGGCAATGGGCGTCTGTGCATCCCTTCCATGATCAATTAACGCCTGGCAGATACGGGGAAGCCCCAGTAATCCCATATAAAACACCAGCGTTTGACCGGGATCCAGCATTTCCTTCCAGTTCAGCGCATAGCTTCCATCTTTCAAGTGCCCCGTGACAAAGCGGACAGACTGAGCGTGATCCCGATGGGTCAGGGGAATACCAGCATAACTGGCACAGCCGGAAGCGGCAGTAATACCAGGCACCACCTGGAAAGGGATACCCTCACTGGCCAGTGTTTCGATCTCTTCACCACCACGGCCAAAGATAAAGGGGTCGCCACCCTTTAATCGCAGAACCCGCTTACCCTCTTTGGCCAATTCGACCAACAGGGCATTGATTTCTTCCTGGGGGCGTGTGTGTCGATCCCGCTTTTTACCAACGTAGATGTAATCCGCATCCCGGCGACAAAGTGCCAGAACATCTTCAGAAACCAGCCGATCATGCAGCACAACATCGGCCTGCTGCATTAACCGCAGCGCTTTAAATGTCAGCAGGTCCGGGTCGCCCGGGCCTCCGCCCACCAGATATACTTCGCCGGTTTTCTGCTCCGATGTATTTGCCAGGGTCTGTTCAATCAAATTCCGGGCACCCTGAAGGTCACCTGCCAACGCCTTTTCCGCAGCAGGACCTGCCAACACGTTCTCCCAGAAATACCGTCGGTCATTGATCTCACTGAACCTGGCCTTGACCATATCCCGGCATTCACCTGCCAGTGCCGCCAGACGGCCATACCCCCGGGGCAACAGTGTCTCCAGTTTCTGTCGCAGGAGACGGGCCAGAACCGGAGCTTTACCACCGGTGGAAAAGGCAACCACCACCGGAGAGCGATCAACAATCGCCGGCATTACGGCATTGCTGGCATCGGCATCATCCACCACATTAACAAACAGCTGTCGCTGCTGCGCCAACCTCGCTACCTGCCGGTTAACACCCTCATCATCGGTTGCTGCAATAACCAGACAGACATCGTTCAGGTCATGGTTATCAAAGGTTTTTTCCAGCAATTGGTGATTGCCGCTGGCAAGAAACTCGCGAATTTCTACTGATATCTCTCTGGCCACCACTCGAATATTGGCACCAGAAGCTTTGAGAAGCCTGATTTTGCGCAGGGCGATATCGCCACCACCCACCACCAGACAACGCTGGTTGCGTACCTGTAGAAATAATGGCAGATAATCCATGTTCTTCTCGTTATTGATAAAGCTCTGTTGACATAAGGTTGCAGGCACAAATCATGTAAGCCTGTGGTCCGGCTGACCGAACCATGGATAGGGCGAGTTTACCAGCATACGACAGAACAAAGATAACAATATTTTCTTATCTGTTATTATTAAAAGTTATAAAAAGCTGGAGCTGAACCAGGGATAGGGAAAAATCCGACTTCTCTCTTATACGACTATAAGAGTACAGTTGATGTTAAATATGACGATATAGCTTTTTATGCTGTTATTGCATCACTCCGACATAACCATAAAGAGAATGCTATACAGTTCATGGCTGTTTATATCCGAATGAGACCACTCCCCTCTTTCACGGATTGAAACGCGCTTCAGGCCCCAATCATTGTTAGTCGCTTTATGACCAGTCAAACTATTGAAAACCCAGCCCCAAACAGGGACTTCCTGCGCAATCTCTGGCAATTGGCACTGCCTATCTCCCTGCAATCCATGATGTTCTCTATGCTTGGGTTGATTGATATCTTCATGGTCTCCATGCTGGGTGAAACAGAAGTTGCTGCGGTAGGCATGGGCAACCGGATTTTCTTCTTTAACCTGATTCTGATCGCTGCCCTGGGCAGTGGCATGAGCATACTGGCCGCGCAGTATATTGGTGCCCAAAATATGGATGGCTTGCGCAGGACGCTGGTTCAGACGATCATTGCCACACTGGCTATCACCACTCCATTTGCCATTGTCTACATGCTCTTTCCAGAACAGATCATGGGCCTGATCAGTGAAGACCTCACGCTGAAGGCTCTGGGCGGCAGCTATCTATTCATCACGGCACCCTCTTTTCTCTGCATAGCGGTCACCATCCCGCTGGAAGCCCTGCTGAGAACCAATAACGACGCAAAAACACCGACACGAATCGGTTTTATCACCATTCTTATGAATGTGCTGTTTAATTATCTGCTTATCTATGGCCATTTTGGCTTTCCAGCCCTTGGGGTTGCCGGTTCTGCATGGGGAACAACCATTTCCCGGTTGATTCAGGTGGGCTTGCTTATCTATTACATCCTTGAGGTTCGCCCGGGTCTCAAACCGGTAAAAGCTGACCTGTTGCAATGCAAAAGCCGTAAACACTGGATTAAATATATTGGCATCTGTGTTCCCATGCTGATTCAGGACGGCCTCTGGTCATTTGGCCTGGTGCTTTACAACCTGATGTTTGCCCAGATGGGGGTTGTTGAACTGGCGGTGATGAGCGCCATCTCTTCCGTAGAAGGCGTGCTGATTTCCCTGTTTATCGGGTTCGCTATCGCCACCTCGATCATACTCGGGAAGGAGCTCGGCGCTGGAGAATTTGAGCTGGCCTGGAAACAGAGCCGTTATTTTATGCTGGCCGCTCCGGCAACCGCCCTGGTGATTGGCGTTGTTACCCTGATCTTTAATGAGCCGATTGTCAGAATGTTCGGCAAATTTCAGGGTGACACCTTGAAAATGGCCAGTGAGGTGCTGATTATTGCCGGTTTTGCCCTATGCATCCGGGTCATCAACCTGACCGGGATTGTTGGTGTACTGCGCAGCGGCGGCGATGTGAAAGCCACGGCAGCCATCAATATTATTGGTATGTGGTTTGTCGGTGTACCGCTGACCTGGGCAGCGGTGAATATCTGGCATTGGCCACTGCATCTGGTGTTTATCTGCGCTCTGATGGAAGAAGTGACTAAAGCGATTCTGGTCCTTTACCGGGTGCTGGCAAAATACTGGTTGAAGAATCTCACAGTTGAATGCTAAACCAATCGCCCAGGCTAATTCAGCAAGGGCGACTTGCTCATTATCTGGATGTTTGTTGAAGAATCTCCGTCCAAAAATAGTCCAGCTTCTCGCTGATGAATTGTTCAAGATCCTCATTCATGAACCTTCTGCGAGAATCTGCAACGCCAGCAGCACCTTCAATAATCTCCTGCTCAGAGAGTCCCGGGGTATCCGGGCTGTACTGTTCCAACAATAACTCGGTGTTACTCTCTGTCTTACCATGCCAAACCGAAAATTCAGGGTTTCCCTTTCTTAAAAGATCAAGTAATTGAGGCTCAGTTTTAAACATGTCAATAATATAATTCTGAAAATCGGCTTTATTCCTGATGCCGCTTTTGAATTTACTTTCAAGTTCATCCATCACTTCCGGCGGCAGTCTGCCAACATCCCCAAAACGCTGAAAAACATGATTCTCCGGAAATTGGCAAATACTTCGGGAAAATTGATTCTTGATACGCCCTCTTATCTCAGTGGATTCTCTGGCAACAACAAGTAGAGTACCATCACTCTTGCTTGTAGTAGACATGGCTTTGTAGAGTACTGACTCATTAAAAAATAATTTTAATTTCTTCAACAGATTGGATACCTGGACAACATCATGCTCCGCTTCCAGTTCCCGCCTGATATTAATGAAAGCCATTCTCGTTTTGATTTGATCGATGATTTCCGATGTATGATCCTGACAATCATGGTCATCAGCAGCGTTAATCATCTCAGTAATTTCAGCTCCGGTATCTGCCTGCTGATCTTCCGGGAGTGTCATCAGATGTTCCAGGATTTGTAATAAGCTCAATTTAAGTTGATTGTTTCGGTCTCGGGCGTCATTCACTTTTTCATGCAGCCTGTCTATTGCGTGGTGAAGTTCAGAATCAACGAGAAAGCTACTGTGAAATTCCTGCAGGCATCTTTGAATATTGCCTTCAATCGCAGAGGTAACACCAGGCTGATACTGACTCCGCCAGCCGCGATTCTGTTGGGCAAGTTGAGTATAAACCCTGTTTTGACGCAGAATTTCAGGTACAGTCATTCCATCTACTAGTGTACTTCCATTATGCAAGTTAAACACCGCTTCACTCTCGGACCTTGCAGCCTCTTCTTGTTGCCATTGATAATCACTCACGGGTAAAGAATACAAATGCGGATGACTTTCCAAAGGTTGGACTAACCTCTGTTGTTGTTCGGGTCTTAACTTTTGTTGGCAGGTTTGAATAAAATGTTCACCCTTGTGTTCCTGTAAAAAAGAGCATTTCGGGTAAAGTCTGGCATGAACCTCATCGATGGTACTAACTCCCCACTCGTCTTGCCACTCTCCAATGGAGCCTCCACAGGAGAAACAGAACAGTTTTTTTTCATTCAGTGACAAATAAAATCCAGCAGCGGATAGCCTAATGGCATGTCTATTACCACGAGGAAATTCATCCAGGAATGCTACACACCTGGATGCAAAGTGCTTAGTGAAAGAGTACATTCGCTCTGTCTCACATGCCATACGTTGGTTATAAATCGCAACCGGTTCCACGTCAGAGGGCACCGTTTCAATATCATTAATTTGATGATTATCAATGGAAACAGTTCGCTGTCGGCTACCTGATGGTGCCGGTAAATGATAGTCGTTGCCTGATGCTTGTTCGATCAGTTGCGTTTGATCCGATGATGCGGATACATTTAATGTCTCTATTTCATTAGCCATCAAAAATACTTGCTGAATACACTCATTCGCATGGATCAATTTCCTGAGTTCAGCATCCTCATGGGGAATATCGATACCAGGAAGATACACTTCGGCGCTACCCCTGAAGTTATCCATAAAAGACTGTACCTGGAGCAATTCCCTTAGCGAAGTAAATGCATGAGTATAGCCATGTATAGTAACTTCATAAGTTCTTACCGGCTGGTGTTGATGACTCTGGAAACCGGCAGCCCCTGGATATGAGCGCTCAGGGAAATCAGCACCACCAACAGCCCCCTGATCAGATAATAAATAATTGTTCGAGCTGCCAATCGACCTTACATCGTATAGACGATACCTCGAACCATCAGTATTGGGACGGTTACTATTATTACTTCTACTCGCCTCATTCTCATGAACAGTTCTCGGTGTAAGCTCCCCGGGTGTGATATGATCCATCATGATTCTCCTTGAGTTCATTATGACCGTTAAATATTTGAACAAAATTGATTAATAGTAGTGTTTTAGATTTCAAATGTAGCTATCAAAATGGTTAGATTGACTAACCATTTTAATGATGTCCGGAAAATTTCAGGATGATACCTTGAAAATAGTCAGCGTAGTGTTCTGGTGTCTCTCTGATGGAGGAAGAGTCTAAAGCGATTTTGCTGCTTTACCGGGTGCCGACAATACACTATTGAAGCATCTCACTATATCCGGGTTAAACATTATCGGGATGTTTCCCGAATAATCTCATCCCAGTACATGTCCAGCTTCTCGCTGATGAATTGGTAAAGATCTTCACGCATAAACCTTGCACGAGCATCTGCAACGTTAGCGGCACCTTCAATAATCTCCTGCTCAGAGAGCCCTGGTGTATCGGGACTGTACTGCTCCATCAATAACTCAGCGCTACTCTCTGTCTTGCCATGCCAAACTGAAAACTCAGCATTTTTCGTTATTAAAAGATTAAGTAATGCCGGATCAGTGTTAAACATGTCCATAATATAATTTTGAAAATCCGCCAGATTATTAATACCACTGATAAATTTTCTTTTAATTTCAGCCATCACATTTGCTGGCTGCCTGCCAACAGTGCCGTAACACTGTGGAATTTGATTCTCAGGGAATTGGCAGATACTTTGGGAAAATAGATTCTTAATGTAACCTCTTGTTTCAGTGGATTCACTGCCCGCAATAACTGGTTTATCAGCTATCCCCCTTGTAGTGGACAACACACTGTAAAGTACCGACTCATTGTAAAATAATTTTAATTTCTTCAGCAGGTTGAATATGTGGACAACATCAGAATCAGACTCCAGCTCCCGATTGATATTAATCAAAGCCATTCGAGTCTTGATTTGATCAATGATTTCTGTTGTATGATCCTGACAATCCCGATCGTAAGCAGCGTCAATAATCGAAGCAATTTCAGCACCTGCATCTTCCGACTGATCTTCTCGAAGTGCCAATAGATTTTGCAGGATTTGCAATAAGTTTAATTTAAGCTCATTGCTTTGGTTCTGAGCAGCATTAACTTTCCGATGCAACCTGTCCATTGCATTGTGAAGCGCTGAACCAGGAAGAAAACTACGGTGAAATGCCTGCAGACATCTTCGAACATTGCTTTCGATAGAATAAGTGGTATCTGCCTGGCTCTGTCTGTCACTAATGTGTTGGCCAGCTTGATTTTGCGCCCGTACAAATTCATGTAACGTCATTCCATCCAATCGTGCTCGCCCTTCACGCCAGTCGGATAGAAATTTATAATAATCCACTTCTATCTGTTCTTGCTGCCATTGATACTCATCCAAAGGTGAGCGATACAAATGTGGATAACTTTCCAAAGATCGGGCTAACACACGTTGTTGTGCTTGTGTTAATTGTTGTTGACAGAATTCGATAAACCCTTCACCTTTTTTTTCCCGCAAAAAAGAGCACTCAGGATAAAGTCTTGCATGAACCTCATCAAGGGAGCGCACGCCCCACTCCTCTTGCCACTCTTTAATTGAACCTCCGCAGGTGAAACATAACAGCCTTTTTTCCACAAGTGACAAATAAAATCCAGCATCTGATATTTTAAAAGCATTCTTATTGCCAGCAGGAAAATCACGTATGAATCTCATTTGCCTGACTGCACCATGTCGAACGATAGAGTTTCTGCGATCGTTACTGTTTACCATATATGGGTTAAAGATTGTAGAAGTCAGCCCCGCATCAGAGGCTGCGGCATGATCAGCACCATAACCAGCATCAGTGGTTGATATCGCGGTAATATCATTAATTAACAGGAATGCATTGAACCGATCCTGTCTATTGATAATAAAGTGTTTCAGTTCAGTATTGTTAGAAGGAATATCTGAACTTACATCGTATAACTCAGCATTATCACGAAAGTTTCGTAGCAGTTTCCGATCCGATAATAACGCAGCAATCGAATCAAATTGTTTATCTTCTCCATGAATATGGCAGAAATACCGGGTAGTGCTGTTAACGTCAGAAGCAGGATTTGAGCTTTCCGAAGATAGTGCAGGCTGGCAATACTGCACTGGTGATCTCTGACCACCGATTGAATTCAACAGACGGTTTTCACGGGCAACCATTCGCTGTAAGCCACTTAGTGTTGCCGGTAAACGATAGTCATCTGACCTGTATCCACTGGCTGACGCCTGTTCCGTCAACTGTGTTTGATCCGATGATGTGAATACATTTATTGTTTCTATGTCATTCACCAACAAGAATACTTGCTGAACACGAGCATTCTCAAGAATCAATGTTTTGAGTGCGCTATCCTCACGCGGGATATGGACATCAGAAAGATATCTTCCGGTACTCGCCCTGAAGTTATCCATAAAAGGCTGAATCTGGAGCAGTAACCGTAGCGACTTAAATGTTTTAGTCTGGCCATTAATGATAAATTGATAAGAACTCACTGCCTGATTCTGGTGACTCTGAAAACCTGAAGGAAGGTCATATTCACGACCAGAGGAATCAGTATTAGCAACAGGCTGCTGGTTACCCGATAGATAATTATCTGGCCTACCAGCAATTGGCCTGACAACGTATGAGTGATATCTCGAACCAGCAGTCGACGAACGAGCATTATAAACCTCAGGTTCATTGTTGCTGCCCGAGTCAATAGTAGTCTCTACAGGGACCCTCGCTGAAAGATTATTCACCACATACTCCTACTGTCCATGATGTGAACAAGGTTGATTGATGATAATACTTTAGATTTAAAACACAGTTTTCAAAAATGGTTAGTCAAACTAACAGGGGGTGAAATCACACAATTCACCCTGTGGTTGATGTCGTTAAAGAATACTGATTCCTCCCATATAGCTCTGAAGTGCTTCGGGAATACGGATACGCCCATCCTTATCCTGGTAATTCTCCAGTACCGCCACCAGAGTACGACCCACGGCAAGACCTGAACCATTCAGCGTATGAACCAGCTCCGGCTTGCCTGATTCATTGCGGAAACGCGCCATCATTCGACGTGCCTGGAAATCAACACAGTTACTGACGGAAGAGATTTCACGGTACTGATTCTGAGCGGGCAGCCAGACTTCAAGGTCATAGGTCTTGGCGGCCCCAAAGCCCATATCGCCACCGCACAGTGCCACAACGCGATAAGGCAGCCCCAGCTTCTGGAGAATGGCTTCTGCATGCCCTGTCATCTCTTCCAGCGCCTCATAGGATTTATCAGGATGGACGATCTGCACCATCTCAACCTTTTCAAACTGGTGCTGACGAATCAGGCCACGGGTATCACGGCCATAACTGCCCGCTTCGCTTCGGAAACAGGACGTGTGAGCCGTCAGACGAATGGGCAGTTGATCAGCTTCAACAATCTGTTCACGCACCAGGTTGGTCAGGGTAACTTCTGCCGTAGGAATCAGGAAAAACTGCTTCTGTTCAGCACCGGAATCATCATCACAGGCGGTTTTGAACAGGTCTTCACCGAATTTGGGCAACTGGCCAGTGCCATACAGGGCTTTATCATGAACCAGCAGCGGGGTGATAACTTCTTCATAGCCGTGCTCAGTGGTCTGAACATCCAGCATAAACTGAGCCAGCGCCCGATGCAGGCGGGCAATTTTGCCGCGCAGCATGGCAAATCGGGAGCCGGAAATATGGGCAGCTGCTTCGAAATCAAGGCCAAGAACTTCACCCAGATCAACGTGATCTTTGACGCCAAACTCAAACTTCCGTGGCTCACCCCAGGTACGAACCAGTACGTTGTCGATCTCGTCTTTACCTTCCGGCACGGAGCTGTCTGGCAGGTTAGGCACTTCCAGCAGCAGGTTATTCAATGCTTCCTGCAGTTCGGTCAGGGCCTGCTCATTTTCCTTGAGTTCGGCATTCACCTGATCCATACGCTCTTTAAGCGCTGAAACATCACCGCCCCGGGCCTTGATCTTGCCAAATTCCCTGGAACCCGACTTACGTTCGCTCTGCAGCTGCTCAGTTTTAACCTGAAGCGACTTGCGACGCTCCTCCAGAGAAACCAGACGCTCAACATCCAGTTTGTAGTGCTTCTTCAACAGCTGTTCCGCCACAGCTTCAGGATGGCTGCGAACGATTTTGGGGTCTAGCATATTCCTACCAAATTAACTGATTGGACGATGGTTTTCTTATCCGGGCAGACGCTTCAAACGTTTTACCATTCTCGTCACGGATAACCTGCTGATGATACACCATGACTCGGCGACATTCGATAAAGATAATAAGCAGCTAACCATTCAGGATCACCCGAATGCCCTGATAACCCAGCCAGGTACCAACCAGACACAGAGTCACACTGGCCAGCATATAAGCGATTGCCTCAAGCAATCGGTCGGTTTGAAAAAGCCGGAAAATATCCAGTGAGAAAGTAGAAAAGGTGGTTAATGCTCCCAGAAAGCCTACGGTGGCAAAATCTTTCCAGATTGCGGGAAGCAGACTTTTCTCTACCAGGCAGTACCAGCCAATCCCCATAAGAAACGAACCAATAATATTGACTGTTAAGGTCGGCAGTGGAAACAACTGATCATTTCCGGATTTTGCATACCACTCATAAACCAGAGAACGTGCCAGTGCCCCAAGGGCTCCCCCGGCTGCTACAGCAAGGTAGTTCAGCAAGTACGGGTATTGCATCAGGGCTTCCTTTCAGATGAGAGATAGAGAATTTTGAATTTATAGCCATGAAACGGTTCTAACTATATCAAAAGGCCAGGCAAGCTAAAAACATACCCCGTGATCAACCAGTGATTTGGCTCAGGGTGTGTAGTGTAGTTGAAATTACAATATATGATTGGATAATATAACAAATACTATCTCTTTACTGTGCTCTCTTCATCAAGCCGTTTCAGCCAGGCCAGCTTTTCCTTGATTTTAATCTCCAATCCGCGATCATTCGGCTGGTAATAGTCCGGCACATCCATCTCTTCCGGAAAATAGCGTTCCCCTGCGGCATAGGCATTGGGCTCATCATGGGCATAGCGATAACCAGCACCATAGCCAAGACTTCCCATTAATTGGGTCGGCGCATTCCGCAGATGATGAGGCACCTCATAGGATGGATGACTTTTTACATCGTCCCATGCCGCTTTCCAGGCTTTATAAACTGCATTACTTTTTGGTGCACAGGCGCAATAGACCGTTGCATGGGCCATGGCCAACAGTCCTTCCGGTGCCCCCAACCGCTCAAATGCCTGCCAGGCATTAATGACAATCTCCAGCGCTCTTGGGTCTGCATTGCCAATATCCTCACTGGCAATAGCCACCAGCCGACGAATCACGTAGAGAGGATCCCCTCCCCCATCAACAATTCGAGCGGCCCAGTAGAGTGCTGCATCCGGATTGGAGCCGCGAACGGACTTATGAAAAGCTGAAATGGTATCGTAAAACGCGTCACCGCCTTTATCGAAACGTCGCCCGGTATCGGCAAGAATGGCCTGAACCGCCTCAGACGTGATAATGCCGTTCTCAGCCAGATCCGATGCAACTTCCAGAGTATTGAGCGCCTTGCGACCATCGCCGTCAGAATAGCGAATCAGAATATCCCTGGCACTCTGCTCCAGCTGAATACCCTTGCCACCCAGGCCTCTTTCTTCATTGGTCAAAGCCTGGTCAACAAGTTGGCCAATGGCCTCTTCCCCCAGCGACTTAAGTACATAGACTCTGGCCCTTGAGAGTAATGCATTATTGAGTTCAAACGATGGGTTTTCTGTGGTGGCCCCGATAAAAATAACGGTACCGTCTTCTATATGAGGCAGGAATGCATCCTGTTGCGACTTGTTAAACCGGTGAACCTCATCCACAAACAGTACCGTTTTCCGCTGGTAAAAACGCTGCTCATCCTTTGCCCTTGCTACCGCTTCCCGTATGTCTTTAACCCCGGAAAGCACGGCAGACAGGGTTTCAAAATGCGCATCGGTTTTTGTCGCAATCAGCCTTGCCAGCGTCGTCTTGCCAACGCCAGGCGGTCCCCAGAAAATCATGGAATGGAGAATACCCTGCTCCAGTGCTTCCCGCAGGGGCTTGCCTCTGGCAAGAATATGTTCCTGGCCCAGGTATTCATCAAGGACTCTGGGGCGCATCCTTGCCGCCAGGGGTTCATAGCGATCAGAAGCAGGGGCATCAAAGAGTGAGGTCATACCCTGCTCTCATCAATAATATCAAAACCGGCCTTCTCTAATGTCTGCAGGTCAGGTTCAAACAGTGTATTGTCCACCGGCTGATTGAGGTTCACCCGGGTAAAGTCAATTCGTCGCTTACCACCGAGAGAGTCCACAATCGTGATGGCTGAAATCTCCTCCCTGGAAAAATGGATCTCCAGCCTTTCAAAAAGATCTGACACGTTACCGGGTCTCAGGGTATAAACCACCTCCGGGCCATAGTTCATGCGAGTCACCGCGTACTCCATCAGAAACTCACTGGCATCGCCGCTCAGTAGCTGCACGGCGGTTGGTCCTGACTGATTGTCCATTTTTTTAATCACCACCTGCTTAAAGTCAGGATCGAGCATCCAGAGTTTTCCATCTTTAGCAATAATCTCCTGGTTAAACGGTGAAGTGATATTCCAGCGGAACTGATTTGGCCGCTTAAGTTGCATACTCCCCTTCTCAACTTTGGAGCGACCGCTTTTATCAATGGTACTTTGAGAAAAATTGGCACTGACAGTATTCATGGCCTGCAGCTTTTTAGCCAGCGCATCAGCGGCTTTCTGATCATGTTTTATACTGGCAGGCGTACTGCTTTCCGCCCTGGCCAGCATGGATGCATGAGTTGATGTCTGCTCAGCAGGCCAGACTGGCATGCTGATGGCAAAAACCAGTGGTAAAACAGTCAATAACGGCGCTTTCTTGATCATAAATAAGAACTTAATCTGGAAAATTAATGCTTGGGCGGTGGTGGAGCAATCACTTCACGATTGCCGTTAGTCAATGCCGGGCTGACAACACCTGCCGCCTCCATGGCTTCAATCATTCGGGCTGCCCGGTTATAACCTACCTTCAGCTGCCTTTGAACCGAAGAAATGGACGCCCTGCGCGACTCGGTAACAAAAGCCACGGCTTCATCGTAAAGAGGGTCCTGCTCATTGTTATCCAGCCCGCCGGAAAATGCACTGCCTTCAGAACTCTCACTGACACCATTGAGAATCTCTTCCACAAAATCCGGCGTTCCCCGCAGCTGCCAGTCAGCCACCACCCGATGCACTTCATCGTCAGCAACGAAAGCCCCGTGAATTCGGACAGGAACGCTGGTTCCCGGGGGTAGATAGAGCATGTCTCCGTGGCCCAGTAACTGCTCAGCGCCGCCCTGGTCAATAATGGTTCGGGAGTCAATTTTGCTGGACACCTGGAAACTGATGCGAGTAGGAACGTTGGCCTTAATCAGACCGGTAATAACATCCACGGATGGACGTTGTGTGGCCAGAATCAGATGAATACCGGCTGCCCGGGCCTTTTGGGCAATACGGGCAATCAGCTCTTCAACCTTTTTACCAACAATCATCATCATGTCGGCAAATTCATCAACCACTACCACGATAAAGGGCAGCGTGCCTAACTCTGGTGCCACATCTTCTGCTGACACAGGCTGGTAGAAAGGATCCCTGTGCGGCTCACCCTTTTCCAGGGCATCTTTCACCTTGCGGTTATAGCCGGCAATGTTACGAACCCCCAGATATGCCATCAGCTTGTAACGACGCTCCATCTCGGCAACACACCAGCGCAAGGCATTGGCCGCCTCTTTCATGTCCGTCACTACCGGTGCCAGAAGATGCGGAATGCCATCATAGATGGACAACTCCAGCATTTTCGGGTCAATCATGATCAACCGCACATCTTCCGGGCTGGACTTGAACAACATGGATAAGATCATGGCATTGATACCCACGGACTTACCGGAACCCGTAGTACCGGCCACCAGAAGGTGTGGCATTTTAGCCAGATCCACAATCACCGGCTGACCGGAAATATCATGCCCCAAGGCAAGGCTGACCGGGGACTGTGCGTCATCAAACGCCCTGGATGAAATAATTTCGCTATAGAAAACAGTTTCACGGTCATCATTGGGAATCTCAATCCCCATCACCGACTTTCCGGGAATCACTTCCACCACCCGGACACTGACCACCGCCAGAGAACGGGCCAGGTCGCTGGCAAGGTTGGTAATTTTACTGGCCTTGGTACCGGGTGCCGGTTGAATCTCAAAACGGGTAATAACCGGCCCGGGATGGACGGCAACCACTTCGACATCGACACTGAAGTCTTTCAACTTCAGTTCCAGCAAGCGGGACATGGCATCCAGAGACTCTGGACTCATGGCCTTGCCGGAGGGGCGGGCTTCATCGAGCAACGAGGCGGTTGGTAAACTGCCAAGCGGGGTATGTTCCACCAGAGGTGGCGCTTTCTCCCTCGCTGGCGGAGGGACAATAACCGGCTTTGGCTTATCGGGTCTCTTCTCAACCACCGTTGTAGCCGATGACATAGAGTCTTTCTGCAGCTTTAATGCAGGCTCCTGCCTTTTCACCGGTGACAGGTCGCTTTGCTCAGGTTCACTCTTCTTTCTGGCGGCCAGCTTCTCTTGCAACGCAAAATAAAGTGCAAGCAACTTTTCTTTGCAGTAAACGGCGAAGCGCAGGCTCCAATAGCCGACACTGTCCATCAAACGAAACCAGGAAAGATCGGTATAAAGCGTCACACCGAGGAGAAACAGTGCCATCAGCAGCAGTGTGCTGCCGGTGACATTAAAGGCTGGCAGGAACAGCTGAATAAGCAGCTCGCCAATAATCCCGCCGCTGGATGAGGGAAACAGTTCACTCAACCCATGATAATGGAGTGAAGCCAGGGCAGCCCCTGAAGCAATGGACAGAATAAAACCCATACTGCGAATCAGCAGTAACCAGGAATTCCATTCATCCGGTTCATGGCGGTAGCGAAAAACCCGGATCGCCTTGATCACCAGAATAACCGGCACCATCCAGGCCAGAAATCCAAACAGGGTTAGCAGCAAATCCGCTGACCATGCGCCGATTCTGCCAGCACTGTTGGCAATATCTTTGACCGGGCCAACGTGAGACCAGCCGGGATCGACCATATCATAACTGGCCAGTGCCAATGCCAGAAAAGCGGCCAGAACCAGCCAGCCAAACATAATGCCCTCACGCACTCGTGATGAAAGCGTTTCTGTCGCTGCTTCCCCCCGGATTGTACGCTTGCGCCGTCGTATGGAAACAGGCTCTTGTGACTGATCACTATCCGGCTGGTGACTCTTATCCGGCTGGTGACTCTTATCCGGCTGATGACTCTTATCCGGCTGATGACTCTTATCCGGCTGATGACTCTTTTTGCTTGCGGACCCTGCCATTCGGCTCCCTGAGATAACTGATTATAAACACAGTAGTTTAACCCGAGAAGATAACACGAGCCCTTAACTGCGGACAATCCTGCATCCTTTCTTATACAAAGATCAAACATCGACCGATGGCGTAAAGATGAACAGTTTTTGTAGCCCCGGATCTGCTTGCAGGGTATTTTAGAGCGCTGTTTCTTATCAGATAGCGCCCTTAAGGCCAATCACCCATGTTACGACCATCCTTTCTTGACTTCTCACAGCGAATGAGCCGCAACCCGGCTGTTTCAATGGGTCTATTGTTGATCACCCTGACCTGCAGCATCCTGTTCTCTCCTATTGTCATGGAGTACCAATCCATTGGGGTCACCCTGTTTTCCTGTCTGATGATTGCCAGTCTGATTCTGACCCTCGGATCGCTGACGGAAAACAGTCCAAAAATCCGTCTCTGGTTAGAGATCACCGGCACAACTATCGTTATACTCAGGGCGGTGGTTGAGTTCCCAAACCCGCCAAACTGGCTCCCCTTCTTCACCTTAATAGCCAGCATGCTGTTTCATCTGGGCATGATGCTGATGCTTATCGGGCACCTGTTCAGCGTTAAGCCCCAGGCCGAGAAACTATTGGCGGCGATTAACTTCTATTTACTGACGGGCATCACGTTCAGTTATCTTTATCTACTGGTGAACCTGGTTACCCCCGGGGCATTTGATCTTGCCATCCAGGGGATTTCCAGCTGGCCGGATTATCTCTATTTCAGTTTTGTCACCCTGACCACGCTGGGTTATGGCGACATTCTGCCCCTCAGCCCTCTGGCACAGGGTCTGGTATCTCTCGAAGCTATTGTGGGTGTACTGAGTCCGACGGTAATGATTGCCCGGTTTGTCGGGAAATAAGGCAAAAGCAGGCGCGGATTCAGTAGTAGTGGATAAACTACCACAGGTCACCTTTTCTTCACCCCGGCACCAAGCAGCAATCGCACGCTGGTCAGTTGATGATTTGCGGCAGCGATAGACAGAGGTGTCGCGCCATCCAGAAAACGGACAACGTCAGCGTTTGCACCGGCTTTGAGCAAAGCTTTGAGACATTTCTCGTGACCCTCCCGGGCAGCGATGTAAAGGGGGGTTGTGCCCACGCTATCAGCAACATCAAGGGCAGCTCCACTGTTGATCAGGGCTTTGGTAATTTTCTTATTGCCGTTAACTACTGCAATATGCAGAGGCGTTGTGCCGTCCCAGAAGGAAACCGGATTCGCTGTTGCCCCCGCCCTGAGCAACGCCTGCACAATCTCCACACAGTCTGTTTTAGTAGCGAGATACAGAGGCGTCGTTCCATCCTCACTGGCAAGATTCAGGCTCGCACCGTTTTTGATCAACATTTGGGCGCATCTCACGCTACCTTCGCGTATGGCGATGAACAGTGGCGTTTCACCGTCATCATCGGTTGCATTGTAATCAGCCCCGGCATTGATCAGCGTTTGTGCCACCTGCACATTGTCATCTTGCAAGACGGATATATGCAGGGCTGTCAAACCATCCATAAAGGTTAAATGTAAATTTGCCCCGGCTTTGACAAGAGCCTCCACGGCTACCTGATTGCCTTGCAGGGCAGCGCAGAAAAGAGGCGTGACGCCGGTCTTTCGAGGGGTGTTGGGATCCGCTCCGGCACTAAGCAGAGCCTGGCAACACGCCACGTGCCCTTCGCTCACCGCCAGAAAAAGAGCCGTCATGTCCCGGCAGGTGGCGTGGCAGTCAGCACCGGCCTCAAGCAGAGCCTGTAAGATCTGTTTGTGGCCAGTTCGGGCAGCGATGTGCAGCAAGGTGACATCACAACCGGTGACCGCCAAACGGAACCATTGTTGGGCAATTCCCGAATTGGCTGCCAGTAACCGTCGGAACTCTTCCGTATTTCCGGAACGACAAACTTGCAGTGGCAGAGCTTCACAATGAGGCTGGCAAGAACGACGGTCATCACTGCATGCTATTTCGCTCCCGGGCAACAATGGTAAAGCCAGTTGTTGATACGGTTGACAGATGCGCTGATTCAACGGCTGCTGATCAGGCCATTGGAAAGTCCCGCCGGGGATAAATGGTGACGACGCAGAACAGGTACTATTTTTCGATTGCTGACAACCGATGCACCGTCATCAAAGCAATTACTGTATACCGGTACACCAGAAGCAAATGTATTGATGGTCGGTTCCATAAGGTCGGCTGTTAACTACCAGAACTTTTGACGTTCCTGCTGAATTTGGAAAACCCCAGATTACTTTCAGATTAAATATTAAACGACAATCATGTCTGCCAGCTTCAAATAGCGGTGACTGTCATGGAGTCCATTAACTAAACGGTCCGGTATCGCCTCCAGCCCATTCATGGCCCCCAGAAGAACACCGGTTAAAGCGGCCCTGGCCATATTATTACCGCCCCCGTTAATGGCAGACAATACACCCTGTTCAAATTGATCAGGGTAGCGGTGCATCAGGTAGTAAGCACAGGGAAGCACGTGAACAAGCTGGCAATCCATACCATAGACCTGACTGATATGCAGGGCAGGTTCTATACGAACGGTGTCCGGTTGCCAGGCCACCCGCCCATTTCCCGGAGTCAGTAGATGGTCGTAACGCTGTATTGCCGACATCACGTCTGAGCGTTTTGCCATAGCCGCTAAACAGCCCGGTAATTCGGTCAGAGGAACGCTGTTGACCATGGCCTGAACAACCAGGGCAAATACCAGTGTATTCTGCCGTATAAAAGGCTCCCTGTAGAATGTCTGCAGCAGTTGACCAGCAGCATCTACCAGCTCAACCGGGTCATCAATCGCCAGGGCCAGCAGGGATACAAACTGTGCTCCCTCGGTTGTGTCACAACCCGAAGCAATCCCGGGATCACCCCAATGTAACCCCGTGCGGCGTGCCCTGATCAGGTCCACCATCAATTCATCCGTATAGCGCCCGGAAAAGGACTCACCGGACAATGGCGCGAAGAAATCATCAAGCCGGGCAAGGAAATCTGTCAGTACAAAGCCATCACAATTGGCCAGAGACTCAAGCAGCAATACGATCACCTGGCCGGTCTGGGAAACGTCGCCTGCCCTGACCCCCTGCTGATAACGGAAGTGGCTGATATTGGCAAAACCATGGCTGCCATTAACTGCAGGGTCCTGATAAGTATCAATCCAGGGGCCATAATCCTGTGCCAGTTGATCCAGGTCATAATACCAATGGGTGCCGACGCCCAGGGCATCACCAATGAGCAGGCCAGCCACCCCACCCTTTACCCGGCTCAGTTTATCAATGTTTGAAGGGTATGATCTGATGGTAGATGTCGAATTCATAGCAAGCACGCATTGCAAACCATATACACCCCATGAACATAGCTGAATTTAGCGACCACCGCAGTGCATTCGCTGCCGTTTCACACAGAGGCATTCATAATGGTGACACCAACCTGATACGAATATATACGACTGTTTAATTGCATTAGTCAGCGTATTGTTGGCTGAAGTCCCCACTATTGATATGAGAATAAGCCCATGGAATCCGTACACGGTCATAATGTACTGAATATGATCAGAGAACAGGAAGTCGCGCTGAGCAAAGAGGCGCTCCTAACAGCAATGTCAGCAGAGTTTGGTGAAGAAGCCCGATACCACACGTGCTCCGCACAGGAACTGACTGCAGCAGAACTGGTTGATCAGTTTGTTGGGAAAGGTAAGTTGATTGAAACCAGTGAAGGTATTCAATACATAGGTTGCAACTGCCATTGTCATTGAGAAAAGCCCGATTACGGTTTTTTTTATTCTGAGTTTTTCTGAGCAGAAACAAAAAACCGGTCACAAGAACCGGTTTCAAAATTTTATTGTTGTTGCCTGTCTCATCTTCGTGGCCTTTGCGTCACCTCCCCCGCGACGTAAAGGCCTTTTCTGGAGAAATCCCCCCCATCTCTTTTCCCCTTCAGGCGTAAGCCATAATACGTATTGTTTTTTTCTGACATATTGACCTGAATCAATATTACATCACCCTTTGCATAAACTCCTGATTGCTTCAGGGTAAACTCAACTTTTTATCGAGTTAATGATCCATGGCCCTGAAAGCAACGATCTACAAAGCAAGTATTAATATAGCGGACATGAACCGCCACTATTATGCAGACCATGATGTAACCATTGCCCGCCATCCATCGGAAAATGACGAAAGGGCAATGTTGAGACTGATGGTCTGGTCACTCCATGCTTCAGGGGAACTTCAGTTTACCAAAGGTATCAGCACTGATGACGAGCCTGATATCTGGCAAAAGAATCTCAGTGGTGAAATTGACACCTGGATAGAGCTTGGTCAACCGGATGAAAAGCGGCTAAGAAAGGCCTGTGGCCGGGCAAAGAAGGTTTATATCTATAACTATGGCGGACGCCATTCTGATATCTGGTGGCAACAATATCAGGGTAAAGTAGAGCGATTTGATAATTTGTACATTTATCGAATCCCTGCTGAGGGTAATGAACTGGTCAGGTTGATTGGTAAAACCATGAAACTTCACTGTATTATACAAGATCAGCAGATAACTGTTGGCAATGCTACCGATAGCATTGCCACCGAGATCACACAGCGATTTCCGGGTTAATGCTTCATGGTTTAGCTGGAAAAATCTCACTGTAAGATGGAGGTGGAGGCTGAAGCTCTAACTGCGAGCTTATAACCGTCACGTAGGATGGCGGTGGTTCTGGCAACAAATGCTCAGACTCCTGGTTGATAACCGTCAATGTCTGGTCTGAATCTATATGCTTTGAATCGTTGTGCATAGGCAAGGGCTGAACCGCCACGATGGACTCTCTCCCTGGTTGCTGGGCTGCTCTGCTAATTGAAAGATCCGTGTGAACAGGAGCAGCCTCCCGAGACTTTATACCGCAGCAGCCACCATATTTAGCATCGAAATAGGCACTTATTCCAATCATTGCGAGAATACCGACACCCGAACCAGCCATAGCACCGAAGCAAACTTTAGCTACCATGGTGCCTTCTAAGGGTAAGCACGAACCAACCACCCCACCGATAGAAGTTGCACCGCCCCAGATGAAGCCGAGGCATGTTGAACGGCAATTATCATTTTCGAAAGTACAGCCAGGATTATTAATGTAACCATTCGCTCCTGATGGTGTAGCAGGCAAGCTTTGCATTTTGAGTCAATCCGAAAGTAGTTAACGATAGTTATTTTAAAATCGCTGATTATCAGCAGCAATTTCACTGCTTCGACACGTTTGACCTGTAAAATCACTCATAGTTCCGGATAAAGACCATCTGGTGCGGATAAGTCCGTGAACATAAGCCCAATTTGAAGAAAATGGCAATCAACCTTTAATTTAAAGGCACAATTTCAAGCCCGAAAGATGGCGTTGTTCCCGGATCCAGCGAATTATCTTCAGTGCCAATGGAAATATTGAAGCGTAGTCGTGACTCGCTGATCCCCTGCTCATTTAAATGCTGAACAATATTCTCTTGCAGTACTTCCATTTTGTTCTGCCATGTATCCAGCTCTGCCAGGGTCTCGGGTACCGTGCTGTGAATGATAAGCAGTGCATTCATTGATGAGTCAATGTTCATATTTGTAACAAATGAGGCCAGATCAGAACTTTTTTCAATCCCGGATTTACCGGATTCCAGCCTGAAGACATTGTTGCCAGCATCCTGTTCGATTGTACGCTCCATCTCATAGTCATGGGGCTTAAAGATATCCACCAATGTATAAATGCGTCCATTGCCCCGGCGCACCGCGTAGATCGTATAGAAAGTGTTCAGCTTTTTCCCAATATAAAACGCTTGTTCCTTATCCTGACCATAGAGCGTGGAAATATCGAAGACATCGTTAGCCCAGAAATTACTGGCACCACAGGAAAAACTGCGGCATTCAAACAGCGTCTCAATACCCTCCCCTTGCAACAGGCTGACATAAAATTCATAGCCTTGATTGCTGCTGTGCCCGGGCGGCAGAAAGTAGAGGTCCCTGATCAGGTGTCCGTCAAGCCACTGAGCGCCATCCGAGGTAACAACGCCGTTGACCCGCTTCATCCGGTTGGTAATGATCGGGTGGTTCTGTCGATTCTCATCGATGGCAAGCTCAATACGGGCATTAGGATACGCTGGAAGTCCCGACGCATAGGTTGAAGGACCAATTACCAGGCAAAGCAGGGTACTGATTATTTTGCAGGCAATGGTTAAAGAGCCAGATTCAAGAGTCTTCAGTAGACCCGGGATATCCACAATCACTTTATTCATGAAACACCATCCAAGTCTTCCCCCAACGACGTTTCAGACTATCATAATTTACTGCCTAAAACAGAGTTAACTATATTGGCAATCGCTTCCACCTGATCGTCCATATGAAGATGATGGTTACCACTCATCGGGTGGAAATGAATATTTGGCAGCTTCTGATGATACTGGTTAATAGCGTCACTGATCGGACCACTGTCAACATAGACCATATGAGCATTACAGGTTATCTGCCGAGGAAATGCCAGAGTCTGCTCAAGGGAAAAACGGGTAGGGGATCCCTGCTTTAACCGGGGATCTGCCGTCCAGATCCAGTCATCTCCATCCTTGATAATTGATCGATCCACCAGCAGTTCTGACGATTGCCTGGAAACTTTGAACTGGCCCATGGCCCTGGCCCGAACGGCCAGCTGCTTCGATCGATAGCGGGTCACTGGCAGCTGATCAACCGGTGTTCTGCGTTGATTGATATAGTTCGCCAGTGCTTCAGGAGCATCTTCAGGGTTTTTTGGCCAGGGGAAAAGCCCATCAATAGCTACCAACCCGGTAACCTGATCTTTCAGCACGGAACCCGCTGCCATGGCACTGACCACACCGCCCATGGAATGCCCAAGCAAACCAAACCGTTCAAGTTGCAATGACTCAGCGATATAAACCAGATCTTCAACGTAGTGCCAAACATCATAACTGAACCACGCGGGACGGTGTTCAGAAAGACCATGGCCAGCCTGGTCCACAGCTATCAGTCTGATGCCCTCTAACTTTGGAGCCATGGGAGTGAAACTGGCCGCATTATCCAGCCATCCGTGAAGTGCAATCACCGGAACGCCCTCAGGGTCCCCCCACTCCAACGCAGCAAATGTTAAATGCGGTGTTTGAATGCTCAGTTCCCTTGGATGCATCGTAGACTCCTTGCAATTCAAAGTATTGACTTATTTAGGAAAGAAGTAAGGCCGAATGACTGACCATTGCAATCACAGCCAATCCATCAGAGAAATCGTGAATGTTAACACAGGGAAGCTACAAAAACAGAAACCCCGTAAAAACGGGGCGGAACTACTGTCAGACAGCACAGAGCGATTTTTATTGTTATTGGAGTGGTATATATTCTTTTTCCTTTAGCGGCAGGGAATTCGATCCCTGCCTTTTTTGTTTTTGCTGCGACCTGCTGACTTCGGCAACTCGCTAAAGGAGTGACTACAGAATACGTATTTCACGTAAGCGATTTATTGATCCAGATCAAAAAATAGAAACATTGCCGTTTAAAGCACAACCGTGATTATTACATGAACAGGCTATCGGGCCTTCACCTTGACGTCTGATGTCTCCGAACATCCCGATGAGCATAACAGTTATGATTGGATAATATAAAACCAATAAGTTGCAGAGTGCTGTCTCACGCAGCACCCTCTTCAGACTTGGGCTCAAACATCGGGGGAAGCAGGGGCATCGCCATCGCCTGATGGACCAGCGCCATAATATCCATTTCACCAAGGCGATGAAGGACCGCAATATCGTCCAGTACATAATACAATGGCTGCAAAATATCGATCCGGTAGGGCGTTCTCAGCGCTGTCAGTGGGTCAAAGGCGGTTCTGACTGGAATATCACTCTCCAGGGCATAGGCCGTTTCACCGAAGCTGGAGAGAATTCCACCACCATAAATACGCAACCCACGGGAAGTATTCAATAAACCAAACTCAACCGTCATCCAATAAAGCCTGGCAAGGTAAACCCGCTCTTCTTTGCTGGCAGCCAGACCGAGCCTGCCATAGGTTTCCGTAAAATCAGCAAAATCCTGATTGGTCAACAGAGGGCAGTGACCAAATATTTCATGAAAAATATCCGGTTCCTGAAGATAATCCAGCTCATCTCTGACGCGGATAAAGGTGGCAACCGGGAATTGTTTGTCGGCTAAAAGCTTAAAAAAACGGTCAAAGGAGATCAGTGCCGGCACCCTGGCAACCCCCCAGCCGGTTTTACCGTTAAGCACACGGCTTATTTCATCCAGCTGTGGAATCCGCTCTGACGGCATGGCCAGTTCTTCGATGCCGTCCATGTATTCATCACACGCCCGACCTTTCAATAACTCAATCTGTCGGTGATACAGAATACTCCAGGTTTCATGCTCCTCATCTGTATATACAATAAAGCCTGACTCGTCAGGCTTCCTGGCCTGATATTTGGATGACTTCATAAAACTCTCCCCGGCCTTGCAGCAAGGTAGTGAATGGCCCACTACCCCACCGAATTGATGGTTCATTCCCCTGAAAAGCCCTGTAATAGAACCAGTTCCATAAGAAAACCCGACGGATTGGTGATCAGTCAGATCTGAGAAAACGCTACAACACCCCTCTTCTCATCTGATCCCTTTCCATGCTTTCAAATAGCGCGGTAAAGTTACCCTCACCAAACCCTTCATCCCCTTTGCGTTGGATGATCTCAAAGAAAATCGGGCCAATGGCGGTTTCAGTGAAAATCTGTAACAGCAACCCACCCTCCTCTGTAGGCGCACCATCCATAAGAATGGCATTGGCTTTCAACTTATCAACATCTTCCTGATGCCAGGGCAGCCTTTCAGAAAGCATCTCGTAATAGGTGTCCGGTGGCGGGGTCAGAAAGGCGGCACCATTGCCCCGCATCGCCGGTACTGATTGATAGATATCTTTGGAGTACAGCGCAATATGCTGGATACCCTCGCCATTATACTGGTGCAGATACTCTTCAATCTGGCTCTTGTCATCAGAAGATTCATTGATGGGAATTCTGATCTTCCCACAGGGACTGGTCATTGCCCTGGATTTCAACCCGGTCAACTTGCCTTCAATGTCAAAATATCGAATCTCACGGAAGTTAAAAATATCCTCGTAGTAAGATGCCCACTTATCCATATTGCCCCGCTGGACATTGTGGGTAAGATGATCGATAAAGGTCAGGCCGACACCTTCAGGTTCCTGATCAACGCCTTCAACAGGAACGAAGTCCACATCATAAATCGACCCTTTGTCGCCATACCGGTCAACCAGATAAATCAGGCAGCCACCGATGCCCACAATGGATGGGATATTCAGCTCCATGGAACCACTTTGGGTTGGCCCGGGTTGACAGCCCAGTTTGAGCGCCCTCTCATAGGCAAAAGACGCATCTTCTACCCGGAGGGCAAATGCACAGGCACAGGGGCCATGCTCCCGGGCAAACTTCTGGGCAAATGAGTCAGGCTCGCTGTTAACGATAAAGTTAATTCCCCCCTGGCGATATAATGTCACCTCTTTGGATCGGTGGCGCGCTACCGCAACAAATCCAAACTGTTTGAAGAGGCTTTCCAGTGCCAGCGCATCAGGCGCTGCGTATTCGACAAATTCAAACCCATCGGTTCCCATCGGGTTCGTGCTGGTAATCTTTGACATTTTGTTCGTTGCCATGCTTCGTCCTCTTTTACAGTCCAGCCACAGTATAGAAAAAGTATACGATTGCCCTGATGCAAAAGCCTTGCGATATGCAGCCTCATTACGCAAGATGATACAAAAGGTTTGCATCAGATGAATTGGCGGAGCCATCAAACCGGGCTTACACTACCTGAAAGCAGCCAGCCAGCTTTGTCGGGATCCTGTCAATAAATTCGGCAGCAGCCCTGATTGCCGGAGGTTGTTAATGAAAGAAGTGCATTATCCCCGTTTGAGAAGATGCTTAATCCGGGTAATTCTGAATTGATCAGAAGTGCGGCCAACAACATAGCGAGGGATCGGATGGCGAGCAGAAATGTATTGGATACCTACGACATCAGGCTTTTGTCTGCACTCCAGAAGAATGATGCGCTATCCCTGCAATGTCTTGCAGAGCTGGTCAGCCTCTCTGCATCACAATGCTCCCGCCGTATCAGTCGGCTGAAGGCAAAAGGCTATATACAGAAACAGGTGACGTTACTGAACCCGCAGGCGGTTGGCCTGGATGTTGAAGCCTTTATCACTGTTTCCCTGGATAATCATACCCCGGACTCTGCAACCCATTTCAAAGAGGCCATTCTGGACATGTCGCCGGTTATGGAGTGTCATGCCATCACTGGCAGTGATGGCGATTACCTGTTAAAGGTGGTGGCCAAAAATCAGCACGCACTCTCTTTTTTCCTGATGGAAGAACTGATGAAGATTCCCGGTATCAGCCAGATTAAAACGGCCCTGGCTCTCTCTGCCATTAAATCCACCACGGTACTGCCCCTCAGTTTATAGAGTCTTTTATGGAGTTCCCGATGAAGTTTACCCTGACCGGCACAGGCAGCGTGAAAGGATGCCCGGTTTATGGTTGTGACTGCCCCGCCTGCATTAAAGCCATCATGGACCCTTTTCTCGCTCGCCGACCGGCTTCTGCTATCCTGGAGTCCGACAGTGAAATGATGCTTATTGATGCAGGTCTTACGGATATTGAAGATCGCTTTCCAGCAGGCTCCCTGAAACAGATTATTCTGACCCATTACCATATGGATCATATTGCCGGTTTATTCAGCCTGCGCTGGGGAAGTGGCCTGAAAATATCCGTGACCGGGCCAGACACATCGGATGCCCCGGAAGAGTTGTTGAAACATTCCGGCATTCTGGATTTCAGCCAGACAGTGACACCCTTCGCTCCCTTTACTGTCAACGGTGTCAGGATAACCCCTGTTCCACTCAGTCATTCACGCCCAACCATGGGCTATGTTTTTCACCGTAATGGCAGGACACTGGTCTATTTGACGGATACCCTGGGACTGCCAGAGGAGACCCTCACCTTTTTTACCGGCAATCCGGTCAATGTCATGATTATTGACTGTAGTTACCCTCCGGACATGTCAGAGCCTCCCGGAGCTCACAACAGCCTGAACGATGTTATGGAGCTGCACCAGAGGATACAACCATCACGCACTATTCTTACCCATATTGGCCATGAGCTTGATAACTGGATGAATACCAATCCGTTACCAAAAGATATTGAAGCTGGCCATGATGGACTGGTAATCACTCTTTAGCCCGGACATTTCATAAACTGCCCCGAATCTCGCGCCGGACTCTGTCGCTCTAAGGAATTTTGTGAGGGAGTGCCGTACCGGGGAGTACGGTCGACTGAACAAAATTCCTTAGAGCGACAAAGGACAAGCGAGAGCGGAAGCATGTTTATGAAATATCCGGGTTAGGACTATGGGCGGACAAAATGCTAACCATCAACTATGTTTAAGCATGCCTCAATATCGATGACTGTGAGTCTTGACCGCCTGTTGGGATCACGGTGATCTGGAGTTATCAACATGTCTGATTACACCGAGTTGATGGGTGAGCTGCTGGAGCTTGGCGTCAATGCAAACCCTGCATCGCCCTATACAGCCTGTATTCTTGATGCCTCTGGACAGATACTGATTACCGCCTGCAATGCCTGCCATATCAGCCCTCTTTATTCCGCGGAAGGGCTGGCGCTTCACCTGTTAGCCAGTGAGTTTGACTGCCAGCAGAAACAGCCCCTGGTAATGATCACCACCGCCGAGCCCGATGACCTGAGCCTGATGGCGATCTACCGGGCTCACTGTCAGGGAATTCATATTGATGAGATCACCTACGGCGCTTCCCGCGCTGTGCTGAAAAAATTGTGGCCATCTGACCCAAGCCAGGGACTGGCTGAAAGCCTCAGACACTTTCCGGATGAATTCTCCAATGGCTTGAGCATTCATGGCCAGGTACTGGCAGAAGAGTGTTTGGAAGCCTTTAAAGAAGGCAAGGACATGTTTGATCGAGGTGATGACCCAGTGCGTAGCATGGATATTGACCAGTATTGGATGACCGGTGACTGGTTGATTGATGACTGGGAAGAGAATCTCGAATAGTGCAGACAAGCGTTAATACCCACACAGAATTACCCCGGTAATCATCCTACCTACAGTGCCGACTGCCTTCACCGCAACCCCTGACATGAAATATGGGTATTCAGCCGATCCATAACCAGGATTTTAAATGCGTTGTGTCAGGTGGGGAACTTTATGTAAAAAGACTGGTCCGAAAGCTAAAGTTCCATAATTCAATAATTCAATGGATGCAGCCACTTTTTCCGAGCCAATATATACAGTTTCGGACCACCCTTCTTATTTTCGAGATACCGATTTTTCTGAATCGGGCAGATCGTGCCAGGCCTTCTTCCGTGATGTTGCAGAAACAGCTACTGTTCCATGCGCTGTGTCCACTAATAAAACTCCTGAGAACTACCTTCAGCAACCAACGTTGCATTTTCATAATCCACTTGAGGATCCCCGGTTTGAAAAAAGATCGATAGTCATCGTTTATAACCCTGAACATCACTTGCCAGTCAGAATGGGGCTGAAGAAGAATAATCATGCACCAAAATATATTCCCGCTAATGAACGTTTTTCGATCCAGTCTATTTTAGGTACTGATTCATCAGCCGTTGCAGCCCAGACAGGAAGTGAAGCGTCCGGTGAAAGTTGCTCCTTAACAAACAAGCGCAAAAAGTTACTTTGTAAGAATTCTGCTGGTGTAGAGCGCCAAAGGAAGCGCTACCAGAATGATCCCGCATTCGCAGAGCACCAGAGGGAGCGACAAAGGAACTACCAAAGGGAGCTGCGTAAAGATCCCGCTCACGTGGCGAAAATAAGAAAGAGCTACAGGGATCGATACAAAAATAATCCCGATTTCGCAGAGCGTGAAAGGGAGCGCCAAAGGAATCTTCGCAAAGATCCCGCTTTCGTAGAGCGCCGAAAGCAATACAGGGCACGTCAGAAGGAGCGCTATCTTAATGATTACGAGTATGCAGAGCATCGAAGGAAGGCCCAAAGGGAGCGCTATCAGAATGATCCCGAATATGCAGAGCACCAAAAGAAGAACCAAAGGGAGCGCTATCAAAATGATCCCGAATATGCAAAGCGTCGAAGAAGGATTGAAAGGGAGCGCTATCGGAATAATTTCGAATATGCAAAGCAACAAAGAAAGATCCAGGGGGTGGCACCATAGGCAGCACAAAAAGAGAAGCACTCTCATAATGCCACCTCATATATAGAAGGACAAAAAATTTATATCAACAAAAAAGATAAACTTGAATCCAGACTCAATAGCAATAGCCAATATCTATGCGTGATCTATGCGTGGTGGACAAAAATATTGTGCAAATTTGATCATGGAGGAACTTTTATCAGAAAGACTGGTCATAAGATAAATTTCAATAATTAAATAATTCAATGGATATAGCGAATTTCCCTACTCAATCAACCGCAGGTTTTGACGGCTACTCTTATTTTCAAGATACTGCTTTTTCTTCTCCGGTTGTATCGGGTCAGGCATTCTTCCGTGACGTTGCAACATCAGCTACTGCACAATACGCTATGCATACTGATAGAATGCCTGAAAGGTATCTTCAGCAGTCAGTACCTTTTCATAACCCATCATAACCCATTTGATGACCCCAGGTTTGAAAAAAGAACGATAGTCATCGTTAATAGCCATTTACAGTATTTACCCGTCAGAATAAAGCTGCAGACAAATGATCATGCCCCACCATATATTCCTGCTAATGAATGTTTTTCGATCCAGTCTATTTTAGGTATTGGTTCATCAGGTGATTCAGCTCGGGCAAGAGATAAGGTCCCGGATGCAAGTGCCACCCTGACAGTGAAGCGCAACAGGAAAGGCTGTAAAGATCCTGCTGAGGCAGAACGTCAAAAGGAGCGTAAAAGGGCGCGCCAGAGGGAGCGTTACCGGAATGATCCCGACTTCGCGCAACGCAAAAGAGAACGTCAAAGGGAGTACTACAATAATAACCCCAATTACGCACAAAGGCAGAGGGCGCAGAAAAAAAGCCCTGCTTATCTGGCGCTCGTAAGGGAACGCTACAGGAAGCGTTGCAAAGATCCCGCTTACGCAGAGAAACAAAGGGAGCGCTTCAGAAATTACCAGAGAGAACGCTACCAGAATAATCCCGATTATGCAGAGTATCGAAGGAAGATCCAAAGGAAGCGCTATATGAATAATCCTGATTATGCAGAGCGCCAGAGGGAATCTCAGAGAAAACGCAATCAGGCGCGCAAGAAGGAAGCACTATCATAATGTTATCTTTTGAACAGAGCGACAATGAATAAGCAACACATTAAAAAGTGGTTCCACCTGACAAAAAAGATGACTCAAAGATGGAACTTTTAGCCATATAACATTGACAAAGAGAAAGACTAAAAAACACAGGGTGAAATTTATTATGAGCAACCCGATATCTGCCAACAATACATTAAACAATATATCCAACCCTAACGATGATCAACTTCACCAAAGATATTCCACAACGGTACGGAATGAAGAAAAACACCTGAGATACACCCCTTACACCACCACACGTCAAATATGTACAAATGACCACTTCAACTCAAGACAACATCAAACCAACTTGTCACAGAGACAGATGGAGATTAATTACCAACCTTTTAACCATTTGAACCCTCCTTATTTTTTACAAAACACTTATGATGATAACCCAGGGGTAAGAAGTAACATCTTTGAAACTATGCCCCCCTTTGAAACTATGCACCCCTATTTTTCTGATGCTGGCATAATAAGCCAGCCACAGTCTTATGAAGAACCTAATAAATCAGCACAAAACTCTACGTCCACCAATAGTAGAAATACTCAGCTTACCCATAAAGAACCAGATACGGACTATTTCACAGGTATTAGAAAAAATCCGGAGAGTCAGGTGGTTGTTAATTCAGGAGCCAGAGCAGAAAGCACTGAACAGGTAAAGGGTCTACTCCCCTTTCCCCATACTCAATATAGCCAGAGAGTTGGTTACTTCCAGGTGGAAAGATATACCTTCTACGATCAGCATCAATTAAGTAAGCCAAAATCTGATAAAAAAAAGAGAAAGATAAATAACGAAAATTCTCTCTGGAAATTTATATTACATAATATTATTAACAATCGAGATAGCTCCATTTCTTGGGTAAATATCAGACAAGGCATCTTTGAATTTAAAGATCTCGACAAATTTTCAGAGCAATGGAGCACTCACAGAAAAAGAACAACTCCCATTATCTTTGAAAATATTGCAAGAGCAATCAGGAATTATTATACCACAGGCATAATGACTAAATTTGATCAGTATGGCACCCACCTGCCAAGACAGCATTATCGCTTTAATCTATCGAATCCTGTTGTTGCTGATTATTTTAAAACCCTGGGACTCATGCCTTGAGCAAAGTCAAACCAGGAGCCCCCTCGTAGGCTTGCTCACGGCCTCACCGGGAATGGAACTGCCCTGATCAACCGCCAGACATCGTGAAATCCAGGTTTCCTTATTTCTTCCCAACCCATGAATCCTTGACACTGACCACCAGTGACGGCAACACTGGACTGCTTTTAGTTATAACCCCACAAAGACGTATTTATGAAAATAACAACAATTATTATCAAAACCCCGGATGGCTATCACCTTGCCGGTACCGAGTTTCTGCCTGAACAAGCCAATGGGATTGGTGTAATTATCAATGGTGCCACCGGTGTTTTGCGCAGGTATTACCAGGATTATGCCGAGTTCTTATGCCAACAGGGCTTTACAGTGCTGAGCTATGATTTTCGGGGGATTGGTGAGAGCCAGCCGGTCCACAGCGATGCCCCGGCTCCCAGCATGCTCCACTGGGGGCAACGGGATATGAATGCGGTACTGACTGACTTTATCCAGCGCCACCCACAACTGACCGTGAAAGGCATTGGTCACTCCGTGGGTGGCCAGCTGTTGGGCGTTTTGCCGGATAATAACCGCTACTGCGGATTTTTAAACATCGCATCACAGCATATTTACTGGAAGCACTGGCCAATGAAAGACCGACCATTAACTGTGGCGTTTTTCTTTGGTGTACTACCACTGTTCTATACCCTGACGGGAGGTTTACCTAAATGGGTATTAGGTGCAGAGTACTTGCCCCGACAGGTTGCCCGGGACTGGAGCCGTTTTGGTCGCAGAAAGGCCTATATTGCTGACCCCGAAGGACGGCCATTACGGGAAGGTTTTCAGGAATACACCGGCAAGATGCGCTTTTACGGCATGGCCGATGACCGACGTTTTGCACCACCGACAACAGTTTATCAGCTTGAGAAGCTATTCAGTAACGCAGACAGTCATGTCAGAATTCTGAAGCCCGGGGATTACCGGATGAAGTCCATTGACCACTTCGGATTTTTCAAAAAAAGCATGAACCGACAGGCATGGCAAGAGAGTGCCGAGTGGTTACTGGAGTAAATGCGGTAACGAAACGCCTACAGGCCCGAAAGGTATAAAACGATTTTCTCACTGAGCAATAGAATGATGCATGAAAAGTTGCTATTACCGACATTACTGCTGGTTTTCTCTTCTGCAACAGCCAGTGAGTTAAAGCCCTTTGTCAGTGATGGCTGCAGCCTGTTTCCAAATGGCACATTGTCCCAGCCTGATCAATGGTTGCACTGCTGTGTCAGTCATGATTTCACTTACTGGCAGGGCGGCACCGAAGAAGGCCGATTACATTCAGACCAGGCATTGCGACAGTGTCTCAGAGACGCTGGCCATCCCCGGATTGGCGCTTTAATGTATGCCGGTGTTCGGATTGGCGGCAGTCCATTATGGCCCACACCGTTCCGCTGGGGATTTGGCTGGGAGTATCCACGTTTTTATCGCCCATTGTCTGCAGAGGAGCTTGATCAGGTTAAAACCCTTTCCCGACAGATGGAGTAATGGGAAAGGAGTAAACCGCTCCACCTGCCCTCGGTAAATTTGGACGCAGGTAACGAAGAAAGCCTGCTGCCTTTTTCCACCAGCGTTCAGGGCGTTTCCTGCCTGCGATCACTATCTTTTGTGACAACCTGATCAGTGTTAGCATGGTGTTCATGAATAAGCATTGAACAGGGATTCACCATGCTCAAAATGGAAAAAAAATGCCAGCAGTGTCAGGCAAAAACCGATGAAGTTGACCTGGCATTTATCTGTTCCTTTGAATGTACCTTCTGCTCCACCTGTTCTGACCATCACGACTTTATCTGCCCAAACTGCAGCGGAGAACTGCTGCAACGACCAAGACGAACCCGAACGCCTCTGGATGTCAGCCTGGACCGGGTTAAAAAGAAACTGTTTGGAAAGTAAGCAGCTCTCTTTGCTGGACAATTGCTTGCAGAAAAATCAAGACAGCCAACAGGTTCCGGTATTTGAACATTGTTGGCTGGGAGAAACACCCTCAGCGATCGATTGCTTTAAAAAGGCACCGGGTATTGACGGAATACAGCATTGATCTCGCCCAACACCTCTTTTGATAATTTCAGCTGGTAAGCATCAATATTTTCCTTAAGCTGCGCCAGTGAACTGGCTCCGATAATCGTCGATGTTACACCCTCTGTTTGATATACCCAGGCCAGTGCCATTTGCGCCAGAGACAACCCATGGCGCTCAGCCACCTCATGATAGTCTTCAATCGCCTTGTGAGTCATAGGGGTATTGCGGAAGAGACCATTTCTCTGCTGGAAAGACCAGCGAGAGCCCGAAGGAATCTGTCCATTTCGGTACTTGCCAGACAGCACGCCGCCGCCAAGTGGCGACCAGGGTAGGTAAGCGACATCATTTAATACACAGGACTCCAATACATAGGGTGAGTCCTTGGCATGTATTAAGCTGAACTCGTTCTGGATAGATACCATCCTGGGCAGATCATACTTCTCGCTCAACCGCACATACTCACCAATGCCCCAGGGCGTATCATCGGAAAGGCCGCAATAACGGATCTTCCCCGCTTTAATGCAATCATCCAGCCCTTGAAGAATATCCACCATTTCCGCTTCCTGCCGCGCTCGATCCACCTGGGTATGGGGAACCATTCCTGGCCAGTGTCTGGCAAAATGGGGAGTGACCCGGTTTGGCCAGTGCAGCTGGTAAAGATCAATACAGTCTGTATTCAGGCGTTTCAGAGAACCTTCCACAGCTTCTTTTATACGCTGGCCACTGATTGGGCTGCCATTGCGTATCCACGGCAGTCCCGCACCGACAATTTTCGTGGCAATGACAACCTCGTCACGCTTGCCCGGATTGGCCCGAATCCATTCACCAATGCAGCGCTCAGTTTCACCACTGGTCTGTTCATCAGGGGGAACCGGATACATCTCGGCCGTATCGATAAAGTTAATTCCCTGGTCCAGCGCAAAATCAATCTGCTCTAACGCCTCATTCAGAGAATTCTGCTTTCCCCAGGTCATGGATCCCAGGCAAACCTCCGTCACCTGCAGTTCACTGCATCCCAGTTTAATTTTTTTCACTGACCGACTCCCCGGTATTTTTAAGGATTAATGCGCATTACACTAATAGAAAAACACAATCAGGAGAATAATCAAATCAACACTACTGACTGATCCTTGAACCGAGCAAAGGTGAACAGCCAATTATTGCTCGGCAATGCGGTAAAGCAGCTTGATAAAGGCGTCTGTACTTTTCTGGCTGGGGGACTCAATCCCGAATTTATTATGAAAGTAGATGGACAGCTGACAATCCCTATTGCCCAGCATTACGGTATAGCCATCATCCATTGACTTTGCGGTAACACCTTCCAGGAAGTAGCCCCCGGCCACCTGCTCACCCTTGTCCAGAATTCGGGCAAATGCCAAAAGGCACTTTTGAATATCGATATGTTGATCCACTGACTGACTCCTTTAGAAAAGCAAGGCTCCCCGCTTACGTCATTTTCAGGGAGGCATAGAGAAAACAGTGCAATATAAACACCACAAGGGTAACAGTTGCTCTCATGGACAGGTAAGACTTTACCCGCCCATCGGCCAAAGGCTCTGTATGAACGCACTCAATAATCAGTGTTGCCAGATAGCTGATGGCAAGTAGCACCAGCATCAGATGATTCGCCAGTCCTGCCATAAGCCCTCCGAATACCGAGAGTGCAATGACATTACTGGCCAGTACTTTAAAAATGTTTCTGGATTGATTCTCACTGTAGACGGCCTGCCCCCATAAAGAACCGGCCATAAAGCTGCTGATAACAACGGAATAAATAATGAACAGTTGTTCCCCTGTGTTATCAAACAGAGACTGGTCCCTGATGGATAGAGACAGCGTAATAATGAAAGGCATTATCCCAAGCCAGGCGAGCCAGTACATGAGTCGTTGAAAGCGATCCACCGGGTTCTCCTTTGGTCTCACAGTTTGATCTCACAGTGATGTCTGAACCTTCCACCTCACAGGTATAGGGCTTATTTGCCAGGGAAGCACAGTTATGCCTTACCTGTACGAATGGTCAGATTGACTGGATCAGGTCATATCATTGCTTCGGGTTTATTAATGCTGAATGAATGTGTTAGCCTGAAATGGATACGAATCAGAATAATAGAGCCAATAAAATGATTAACCAAACGGCCTTTATGGTCGTAGCAGCCTGCCCGGTTACAGAGGACTCTGCTCAGCGAATGCGTTGATCGTGAGTTTGAATGGCCCGTCAGGTTGACCTTTATCAGGGACTGATAAACGGGAGCCTCTGTCGTGTATATTCTGCGGTTGAATACTGCTGGCCAGCCTGTTGAGTGGCTTACCTGGCAGGAAACAGTATGCCTCTACTCAAGAGAGTTGGTTCACTGGAGCCTGGGAGATATTATTTACCGGATCCATGGCGGCTATAACCGATGGCATGGAGATCGAACGATTATCGAACTCCCCAGTATCGTTGCCTGTGGCGGTAAACGGCTTTTCCCCTGCCGAAGCAATCCAACCCTTAGCAATTACTCGCTGTTTGAAAGAGACAATCATCAATGCCTGTATTGTGGCCGCTTCTTCAAAACAAGGGAGCTTACCCGGGATCATATTGTGCCAAAATCCAAAGGAGGCGTTGATGACTGGATGAACGTTGTTGCTGCTTGTCGGCGCTGCAACCAGTTTAAAGGTGACAAATTGCTGGAAAACTCCGGGATGTCACTGATCGCCCTGCCCTATCGCCCCAATGCTGCCGAATATCTTGCCCTGGTCAACAGCCAGCGAATCCTGCCGGATCAGGCGGACTATCTCAGAACCCAGTTTTCCAAAAACTGTCGCTGGAAAAGCCGTAATCGCAATACCTCATCTGGCATATTGCAACCCATTTAAATCATCAGTTGAAGCCCTGTCTATGTGCAGGGCTCCGGTGTAAACTCCCCGCCCTGTTTAATTTTTGTAGTGGAATCAGCAATGCCCCTGAATCTCGACAACGATGGCTACCTGGCCAACCTTGACGAATGGAATACAGAAGCTGCCACAGAGCTGGCGGCGCTTGAGGGTATAGTGCTTACTGAAGCGCACTGGGAAGTGATTTACGCGCTGCGGGCGTTCTATCAACAATATGAACTGGCCCCTAACCAGCGGCCTTTTGTTAAGCATATTGCCAATACCCTTGGCAAAGACAAAGGGAACAGCCTCTATCTAATGACGCTTTTTCCTGAAAGTCCGGCCAGAGTTGCTGCCCGAATTGCCGGACTGCCCCGTCCTACCAACTGCTTCTGACCGTCAAAGAAGCCATTCTGCCTGGAAATGGAAGGAATAGTCACATCTGGAATATGGGCAGAGGAATCCACAACTTAGTCCTGCTGATTGATAACAGTAACACCAGCCACTGCTCAACAGGACACAGTCGGTTCTCGATGCATTATTTTTCCGGGCTTACCAGCAGTTGATCAACATCCTCCTTGAGTCTGGTAAAGCCAACGGCTTTCACAGCCTCCAGATAACCGGGATCACTTTCGCTCTTGCCCTGAAGCAGGTTGGCGGCAATTCTTCCGTAGGTCATGGCACCTTTGGCACCGACTCCGGACATTCCGGCCATCACCACGAAGTTGCTGTCCATGTCACCGGATGGCGCGACTAGCTGGGAGACAATGGGTACCTCGGTACTGGTCAGGCTATAGACACAGGAAACCTCGTCAACCAGTTGCAGATCCTCATCGTTCACCGGCACCCCATGCATGCGTAAATACCGACCGGTGTTCTCAATGCTCCAGCGAATCTCCTCTTCGGACAACGCCTGGTGCCAGACATCGTCCAGTTTGTTGATGTCGCTGCGCTGGAAATGGCCGCCAATCTTGATGACCGGATTTCCATCTGCATCAGAAGATTCAAACATGGAATAAAAACTACCCTCCCGGGTGCCAGCGGAGCTGTTAATCACCGGATAGGCTCGTCTCAGCTGACTGCGGGCATGATCATCAAGTTGATGATACTTCGCCGGACTGATCTGCAGGAACGCAAGAAATACCCGCTTTGGCGTGATCAGTTTATCCATGTAGGGTGCCAACTTAGTTAGCAATGGGCCGGTGTAAGGGCCCGCAGCGCTGACGATCTGGCTGGCTGTCAATTTCCTTTCAGAACCTTGCGAATCTTTGGTGGCAACCAGGTAGTAGTTACCCTGCCGTTGGATATCGCTAACGGAAGCATTGTAAACAATTGTGCCTCCTTTTAGTTTAATGGCCCTGTGCAGCAGTGAAATCAGTGCTTCAGGATTAAGGGTGCCTGAGTGCTCATTGAATTCACGATGCAGAAAAACCTCCTCCGGCAGCTGGACACCAAACATCTCCATTCCCTCCTCCGGCGTTAGAGCTAATTTGTAGTCCACCTTTTGTCGTTCAGAGGAAGCAATAATGGCATCAGCCGCTTTCAGCGGCCTCATATAATTGACGGGTGTTGTCTGGTAGACAGCAGACATCGAGATATCGTCGCCCTGATTACCGAGATAGTTGACCAGCGTTGCGGTTTCCTGAACCGAACGGTTGTGGAGGTAAGACCACAGATCGCTGCCCAGGTTGTTGCTTCTGGCAATACGTGTCAGCCCTTTGCTGGAACCCTGACTGTATTCACGATCCTGTTTTTCCAGCAGGATAACCTCTTTGCCGTCCCGGGCCAGCTGCCAGGCTGCGGCGCTACCCATCAGTCCACCGCCGATAACAACAACGGCGTAGTGCTTTTCAGCGGTTGTTGTACCCCCGGCCTGGAGCTGACCACTGAAGAAGACAAATATCGATGTGAGTACTAGAGAGAATACGGTCATATTTCCTCCATGAAACGGAAAATATAGTTAAAAGTTAGTTTTTTTAATTGGACAACCCGTCCAGCAAAAGGTTCCATCGACGGGCATTTATTTAGCTGCAGTCAACACTCCGCCCCCCTGATAGGTATCAGCATTAATGCCCCGCCATTACTACTTTGCAGGCTCCATAAAGCGGAGCAATAAACTGAGCGTACCGTACAAACTCCCAGAAAGTCGGCTGCCAGCTTCTCAGTTCAACTTGCGGCGGAGTTGTGACGGTAATATCCAGGCTTTTGAGGGAAAAACTGCGTGATTCATATCGCCCCGGGCTGAACAAACCCCATAATGCATACCATTGACAATCCGGAGCAGCAGGCTCTGATGCGCAGGGCTGGAAGTAGAACGGCATATTTTTCAGATTCATGGTTACTTTAAACGTGTATCTGCTATCAGGAGCCAGATAATCTTCGTAGCTCAACGTTTCAGGGGAGAATAACAGTCGCCCCGGATAATAAATGAGTCCGGGTAAATAAGTCCGGTAAATTGCAGCGCCGGTTCCATAATCGAAACTGAGCTGGTAGCGTGTTGAAACTCTGAGGGTATCACTGGCCCCGTTATCTGGTACGGGGTCCACCAGCAGCTGGATATGGTCATCAAAATAGGCGGTGGATTTCAGCCGCTCTCCCAGCCAGCTGGATTCGTAAAGTTGCACCCTGATCAGTGGTGATGTTTCGGCAGACATGGTGGATAACGACAGGTCTTTGAAGGTGTAACTTGCCGTGTCTTCGACGATTAATCCACAAGGATAGCCCCTGGATTGATAGCCCCCGTTCAGATCAAATGCGCCCCCCCACACAAGGGCTGACGACATATCACCGTCGGGGAACCGGAGAGTATTGGGTGGGCTGGATGGAATTCGCCGATCGGTGAGAACCTCAAAACTGACATTATCGAAACCGTTCGGGCGACATTGCAGGGATGCAGGCTTCCACAGATTATTATTGCGTGTGTGAATTTGGTAGGCATTCTTTGGGTCATTAATATTCAGCGTTGCTTTCAGCCGAACCGAAGACGAGCGTAAATTGCTGACCGACAGCTGCCCTTCTTCACCACGTATCAGGTCATCACCATTGGCCGGGCAAAAAATGCTGACCGACAGCTGCTCTTTTTCACCAGGTAACAGGTCATAACCATTGGCCAGACGCGTGATAACCCCGGGTCGGCCAGGACTCAAGTCAGGCGAGTCTATTTTCACAAATTTCACGTCATAGACCAGTTTGCCCATGCCACAGGGGCTGCGTCCCACTTGGGCAACATCGGCGTAGCAACTTCGGGCAACGTCCCAGCAATTCCTGGTATCGGACTGACGACGATTTTGCCCGGTGGGCGTTTCTTGATCACATACCCGGTAAGTCCCACAGATAACCGGATCCTCAATCAGTTGGCACTTTTCCCAACGCCAGACAAGGTCAATCGGGTAGTCCAAAATGCCCTTATACTCCGGAGCCGGAAGGTCACGCAGCCATTGGACGGCCCGTTCAGGGTCTGTTTCTTTCAATGCATGCCAGGCGGCTTCATCCAACGGATCCGGATAACGAGTCCAGGAGTACCCGGCCCTGCCACACTGCAGGTACTCATGTCGTACATTGCGGCTTTGGTCCAATGGCAAAATCTTTCCGGGACAGGCAAGGCTGATCCGTGGTCCTGAATAGAAGGGGAACAGGTTCTTTTCAACACACCGGTTCTCAGGGCGGGGCGGAGTGCCCCTGTCCATAACGGGTTGGCCGTTTCTTGCCGGTGAACCACGACGGTCTGCAGTGCGGGGACGTTCATCGTCACGGTAAGCAGGATGACCACTGGTCAGCGTAGCCATCCACCCGGGTTCAGGTGGTGGCGGTAAATAAGGGGGTGCAGAGGGTACATTAACCGACGGCCCCAACCCCATTGTTGCAGGAGTGGCCGAGGACGGAGAATGGGGGGAGGCATTCACCGGTGTTATACATCTGTTCGCCAGGGCCAGAAAAATAAACGTCTGAGCAGGAGCAGATACGATTTTGCGCGTAATTTTGTGAAGAGCGCTGACAGTCCCATAAGCACAATCCAGCACTGGGCGTAGCCAATTTGCAGGGGAAGCAGGTACTTCTGATGAGTTGGCAGATGTTGCTATTTCTGGCTGAGAAATGGTGGGACTGGCAGTAGTAGTTAACATGGTCAATTCTTCATGACAGTGTTACACGTGATCTCAAGAAGATGTGCCAGTTATGATTTTCTGACACATCCAACATGGAATTCTGACCATAGGGAAAAGTTTTAGTTCACTGCCAAATGAGGAATGCTCTGAACGGTAAAATCATTACGAAAAATCTGGGAACATATTCTTCAGCCGGTCAGTAGTACGAGTCTTTTTCTGTTTATCAGAAAAAAAGTTGTCTTCATAATGATTCATTACCTTTTCTATAAATAATAAGCGATCATTGGTTTTCACAACCAGCTTCAAGCCTTCATCGTGAACTCTTTGAATAACGTTGAAGAACTGCTCAATGTTCATCCCGCACCTAAATTTACTACCGGTCATATCGCACTTCAGAAAAACCACCTGATGCTCTGTATTGGATAAATCGCTTAAATAGAAATCAGGCATTAGCTTTTGGCCTCCGGGCAAAAAGCAGGGACCCACCTCACGGATCTGCTTCACCGGGATACTGAGTTTTATGGCAATCTCATCCAATGATTCCGCCTGTTCAGTAATCACGCCTGCCGCTTTGTCCCCTTGATAGTGACTCAGTTGCAATAATGCATCATCAGTCTGGACTTCAAGGCTATCCCACCATCGGGAACGTCGACTGTCTCCCTGTAGATCGTTCAGGTAACAAAAGTTATGGGCAGTTTCGGTCAAGGGATCAATAATGCCGAAATGTTTTTTATCGATATGGACAGGATAATTTGAACTGACCATGATAGCTTTGTTTTCAGCCATCACATGTTTCATGGTTTTCGCCAGAAACATTTTGGTGATGCCGAACTGACATTTGGTAACATCATCCACTATCACCAAATCCTTACCGGCAAGCATTTCGTCAACCTTTCTATTCCATTGTTTATCATCACTGCCGAGGTCCAGATACAGGCAACCTACTCTTTCATCGCTTATATAGAGGGTGTTGACGCCATAGTGAGCTGCTTTTTTGGCAACGGCTACACAAAGATGCGTTTTTCCTATTCCCGCTGATCCGGTCAGAAATAGCCCCATAGGTTTTTTGGGCAGAGTTTCATCCAGGTTATTAATCACAGCGTGTGTGAACTTCAGGGCAGTCTGTTTCATCAGGTCCTGCTGTGATGAGCCGGTTTCAAAATTCTCGAAGTCGGCAGCAAGATTTTCAATGGAGAACGGTTCACCATGATCCACCGGTTTTGGTTCCAGAACCGGTGTGACAGGCAACGGCAGTTGTTGATGCCAGGCTTTATCATTTGAAAAAAAATGTGTCCAGCGCTCAGCTCTGAAGCGCATTCCACAGGTAAGGCCAACAATGGGAGATTTATAGCTCAGGGTATGATCGGTCCAATCTGCATAACCCGTTTCCCCCTTTGCAATAGCAGCAATTGTATCCGTACACTGTGGTTGATTATAGCCATCAATCAGGAGGTTTTTGACTTGCTCGAACGTTTTCGGTTCAGCAAACTTATCTGGACCAAATCCCAGATAGAGATTTTGTTCGCTGCTGTTTTGTCCGGTGCATATCAGGTTAAAACCCATGGCACTGCCGGTTTTGTGTTTCGCACTGTAGCTCTTAACGCCCTGAATATAGATAATATCTCCCTTTCTGATATCCAGGTCTCCCGCTTCAATGCCCGTTGGATTCGAGATAGGCTCCCCGAACGAAAAAAAGCCAAACAAGCCGCCATAGAGAGGGTTGATCATCTCGAACGGCTTTAAAACGCCAGAGTGAAGTGACATAGCTTCACACGCATCTTGAACCATTGTTTCACTGTCACAGAAAAGCGAACAGGCAATTCTGAATGTCGAAACCGGCGAACCAAACAGGCGGTTGAATTCATCAGTGCCAAGAATGGTTTCAATGGCTCGATACTGACAGGCCAGTAAGGTCGTGGCACAGTCTGCTGTGGTAGGGCCATGAAAAAAAGCACTCAGACACTCACTTGGTGTTTGTCCTTTACTGGCTACAAAACTGGACTTGCATCTCTCGTCAAAATACTTCGGTAGTGAGTGAAAACCGAGAGACGAAACGTTGACCAGATCTGGAAGCTCACGGACACGATAGTCCTCAGGGTAAAAGACCCCAAGGCTTTTGTTATCCTCCAGTGGTGGCGGTCTATATCTTCTCTGTATCGGTCCAGTTCTATTGTTACATGTGACCCTCACAGGTGGGTAATACTTTGTCTTGACTGAACCCCGTTCATCGTAAGGTGTATTGCTGTGCTGGAGCCAGTGAATCGTTCCATCGGCTAATTGCTCATCCAGGGGCGCATTGCTGTTACTTTTCGGGAAATATTCCTGAGGTGGAGTGATCGTATCTATAGCCTGAAAATGAGTTTTTATAATTTTATTATCTTCACGAAAGGACTCTTTGGTACCTGGTAAATAGGCGGTTGGACTGTCTTTGGTAATTCTGAATTCACTAATCTCCTTAGTCATTGCCCCACGCCTCTGCCCACCAGAATCAGGTATTTTTTTCAGGACTTCTTCAGCGCCCCCGTCCTGCTTTTTTTGGGTTAGGGGGTGATTACCACTTAAGGTATGACCAGAAAAAGTCGGAGGTTTGCTATTTTGAGCAGCCATCTCACACATTCTGAAATCTTGTGTTTTGGATTCAAGATGAACGCGTGACTGATATGTGGTGGATGTAGTATCCATACTTAATTGACCTTTGTAATTTATATAAATCCATTAAAAATCAGCATTTAAATTCAGATATTTAATAGCCAAAGTGTAACAACCACTTCAGCATTAATTATCATTCCTGCATAAATCATAATTAGCAGGTTGGTTCTAATAAACGAGCCTATGAACAAGTTATTGGATCAGAAACTGGTTAAAAGGTTCCAGTTTTTTTCTGACAGATTGGTCTACAATGCTTGCGTCGCAATGAATAGCCTGCTGAGACTGGAACAGCTTCACGTTTACGGCAGAAAATAATTAACGAGGATTAAAAATTGGATACTAGAGTTGGTAGTAACACGCCACCCTCATCTAACGAATCATACACTGATGCACCACCTGCCTATGAAACAACTGCAAAGATAGTTTTTTTGCAAGGCTTAAAGTCACTGCCCCGACATATAGCTCTTGTAAAAGCGAAAGAAGTGATTAAAGAACTACTAGATGAGTACCAGATTAATATTGGTGAATTAGTTGGAGGAACTGGTTCTGGCCAGCATTTATCCGAACGTAGTGTGAGTGCCCCAAATAGAATGTCTCCAATCAGACAACTGATGCAAGTAGATGGAAATAATGATTTGGTAAAAAGTTTAAACATATTGGCAGAGAGATTTAACGAAGAAGTTTCTGATTTTGAGAAAATAATCAACAGCAAAAATCAAGAGAAAATTATTGTTAAAGCTCACGGCCTGACCAGAATAGCCACGCAGCTTAATAAACGTTATTTCCACGATTATGATTACAGACCCATGTTCCCACAAAGCTTACTTGATAAGTTTGGACTTATCAAGATGCTCCCCTCTGATTTCAGCCTGTGTTCAAAAGCCATCTATCGATTGTTCGAGAGTACTCTTCAGTGCAGCACCACCGATGGGCCTACTGATCATCAAAAAAAGGCACTCACTGAATTTTGTGACAAGCTACTCAAAATAACAGCTCATGAGAACTATGCCGACAAGAGAGATATTAAATATGTCAATGAGGATCTGGAGAAAGGGTATTATCCGGATTCTTCTGCCCAGACGGTAGCTAACTTCTGCTCTACCGTTCTCCTTTTTACCCTGGACGTAAAAGTTTTCCGGGATACTCTGGATGCATTATTCACATTGTATGAATTCACGCCAACCGAAGCACCACTGAAGGAGATTCCAGAGGATCTTAATAAAACAATTAATGAAAACGCCAGAAAAGCAGATGGGTATGAAAATTATCGTCAGTAATCGGCACTCCAAATTCTTTCTGAGAGATTAGTGACGATGATGGAGTCGCTGCTTAAGAGAGTACTGCTGTCCATTTTTTATCTGAACGTAGCGTGAGCTCCCCAGTAAATTTATCCCCAATCAGACAACTGCTGGAATTGGATGAAAATACTGATTTGGTTAATGGGCCAGATTTACTGGTAGATGGATTTAACAAAGAAGTATCTGAATTTAAAGAAATACTTACAAGTAAAAATCAACAGAAAGTCATTAAAATTGACAAATAACGATCATTCTTCAGAAAAGTCCGGAAACATATGCTTGAGCCGGTCAATAATTCCTGGTTTGTTCTTTTCCACACAAATATTTTCATTCAGAAATTTCTGCACATCTTTTAAAAACAGTTGGCGTCTATTGGTTTTGACAACTAACTTCAAGCCTTCGTTATGTACTCTCTGAACAACATGTAAGAACTGCTCGATTTTATTTCTACAATAGTGAGATTCATCACCCTTGATACGACACTCCATAAAAACAGCCTGATGCCGTGCCTTGGATAAATCGCTGAAATAGTAATCGGGGCTTATACAACGGCTTCCAGACAAATGATAGCGACCCACACGACGGATCTGGCACACCGGAATACTGAGTTTTTTAGCGACATCGTCCATTGATACAGATTGCTCTGTAAGCACGGCCGCCGCTTTGCTGCCTTGATACTGACCCAGTCGCGATAATGCGTCAGCTGAGTTGACTTCAGGATTGTGCCACCATTGGGAACGGTAATTGCGTCCCTGCAATTCACTCAGGTAAAAAAAGTTATGGGCAGTTTCAGTTAAAGGGTCAACAAAGCCAGGCGTTGCATTTTTGACAGGAATAAGGTGATTTGAGCTGACCATGATGGCGTTGTTACCCGTCATCACATGTTCCATTATTTTCGCCAGAAATAGTTGGGTACACCCGGACTCACGGTTGGCATCATCGAATACCACCAAATCCTTACCGGCAAGGATTTCGTCAACATTTTTATACCATCGTTTTAGATCACCGCCAAAATCCTGCAAGAGGCTACCTGCTTTTGCTTCGTTTATATACAGGGTGTTGACACCATATTCGGCTGCCTTTCTGGCAACCGCCACACAAAGATGGGTTTTCCCTATTCCCGGCTGTCCGGTCAGGAATAGACCCATGGGCTTTTTCTTGTGCGGTGTCCCATTCAGATTATTAATCACGGAGTGAGTGAACTTCAGGGCAGTCTGCTTCATCAGGTCCTGCTGTGATGAGGCGGATTCAAAATGTTCGAAATCATCAACAAGATTTTCACTGGGGAACGGTGAACCATGATCCACCGGCTTTGGTTCCCTGGCCGATGGTAAAGGCAACAGTGGTTGCTGATGCCAGGCTTGATCGTAATGTGCCGTAAAGCTTTTCCAACGAAAAAGACTGAAGCGAAGCGCACACTTGATACCACCAATAGAATGGTCATCAGGCACGATGTGGTCGACCCACTGAGCATAATCCGTTTCCCCCCGTTTGATAGCACGGAGTGTCTCAGTACTCGGTGGCTTGTTATAACCATTAATCAAAATACGTTGTATCTGGTCATAGGTTTTCGGCTCAACGAAACTATCCGGACCAAACCCCAGATAGAGATTGCGGCCACTGCTGTTTTGCCCGGTGCATATCAGATTATACCCCATATAATCACCGGTTTTGTGCTTTGCGCGGTAGCTGTCAACGCCCAGGATATAGAGGATATCACCCTTATTGATATCCGACTCAGACAGCTTCATCACTGGATCCAGGGAAGGTTTTTTCACATACAGAAGATCGTCAAACAGACTGTAAAGAGGGTTGTTAAAATCGATCGGATCAGTATTGTTGCTGCCATCATAAAGCCAGCGGGCAATTCTGAATTTTGAGACCGGTGAACCAAAGATCCTATTGAACTTGCTGGTGCCAATGATGGTTTCAATGGCTCGATACTGACAGGCCAGCATGGCTGTGGCACAGTCCGCTATGGTAGGACCATGAAAAAAAGCCTCAAGAGACTCACTTGGGGTATGTTTGTTACCCTTTGCGACAAAGCTGGCTTTGAATTCCGGGTCAAAATATTCCGGTAGAGAGTGCATCCCGTAGAGCTTGCTTTTAGACAGTTTGGGAAGTTCATGAACCTGATAATCCTCAGAATAAAAGATTCCCAGAGATTTTTTTTGTGGTTTCAGCCGTTGCTTTGAAGCATCATCTTCCGTCACTGAATAAGAGTCTCGTTCAGCGTAGGGTGTGTTAATGAGCTGGAGCCAGTGGATAATGCTGTTGGCGAATTGCTCAGCCAGGGGCCCATGGCTGAAACGTTCCGGGTAGTCTGTGTGAGGAACCTTTATCCTGCCTATAGCGCTGAGATGATTGAGAAAAATGGGATCATCAATACAGTCAGGGGACGCTTTTGTAAATGGTTTCCCAGAGGCCATAAACGCCACCAGGGCAATTTTATAGTCACATATTTCCCTTTTTTCCCTTTCCAACCAACTGCAGCAGAAACCCGCTTGTGTTTTCAGACTGTCTTGAGCGGCCCTCATCTCAGCCCTGACATTATTGGGAGTGGCTTGAACACCCCCTGAATAGTAACTCGTAAAGACAGGATAGGGGCTATCAACCTCAGCTATTACACAAGGTATAGGATAGGATTTTACTAGCGAAAAAGCTGAAGGGTGAAAGCAGGCAATTGCTGTGTGCATAACTCAGATGTCCTGTTGTAGTTGAATTTTCTACGGTCAACGTTTGGCTGCTTGAGGTAGTCCAGCCCTAAGATGATACGAGCCTTTACTGTTTAAACTATTAGCCTCACCAATACGTGCAAGAATCTTCTGGGCTGACAAACCGTGCTGCTCACTCCCGGTTGAGCTGGCATCTGATGTCTTTTCAACAGGAACAGCTGATGGAGCTGGTCCTAACATATTCCTCAGATATGCCACCTTTTCACCATCACTCCTGTTGCTGTGTATCGTTTTGTGAAAGATGTTGTGAGTATCGGTTAAAATTTCAGCGGTTCTGTCAATGATATATTTTTCTCTTTCGATCTTCAGATAGGGAACATAAGCATATTCAGCTGGCTTTGTGTATCTTTCGTTTATTAAAGGTTCCGAAATTTCAAAACATTTAAAGCTTATTGGCGTCCATTTCGGAACGTCCTCAAAACATCCGTCATAAAAATAACTCAACGCCTCAAACACAGTATCAATATGGACCTGATCTCTTTTACTTAATTCGTACAGACACTCATTAACCTTCCGGCTTTGCACAAAAAAACATTTCGCTATTCCTCCTGTGACGGCGGAATCCTTCCATCTCATCAGACCCATTGCATTGTCAATATCATCCTGGGAAAGTCCATATTCACGCATTTTCACCCTGACTGACGAACAGAAACGAGTAGAGTCGTAACTATCTTGACCATTCACTACAAATACCGGGCAAATCGGGGCATTAGCCAACTCAAGCTCAACGTGTTGCCGGATCAAATCAGCAACGGCCAAATGCACAGGTAAGACCGAACTTGCATCCGGTTCTGCATCTATCCCTATTTGCAGCGTATCTTCCTTTTTACTTTGGCACAGTTGATGTGCATCTAACTCAGCCGGGGGTATTTGCCTGACACCCCTTGGCCCAAAACGTGCCTCTGGTGAAAAAGGTTCAGAAGCATCCGGTAATTGGCTTGCCAGGGAAAGAGCATTGAATTGAACTGGGAATTCAGAGTTCATCCAGCCGAATCTTTAATATTGATTGTTTCAATACATTTTTAGACTCCCCGTATTCAATTAAGTTCTCCGACATTACAAAATGAAAATCATTCTCTAGAATCAGCTGAAAGAGAAATAGAAGGACTCTGTGAGTATTTCATGACGTGCTTGCAATCGGTACTGACCCGGTTGTTATACCTGTCCGGCGGCGGTTGCAATATATTGGATAATTCGAATAACTATTCACTCCAGCAGCAAAGGTAAAATTTATGGAATCAGCAGCTTTGCAACAGCAAATGGGCGAATCTTTAATTCGCGCATCAAATGCCGCATTTGGCATAGAGAGCCCGGACGGGCATGTATATACCGCAGATGACAAACAGGCGGCATTAGGCCGCCATACTGTCAAAAAACTCAATATATCAACAAGCTATCTTGCAGGCATGGCCGCTAAAGGTGGTATTTCAGGTGCCTTGGGTGGTATTGCAGGCGTTACCTATGTTGGTCTTACCAGAACCATTGGAGAGTTCTCATGGAAACCGGTGGCCATAGCGGCAGCAGCGGGTGCAACACTGAACGTATTGAGAGCCATCGCCAATGCCAGGCCCATGACACCACTGGAGCATGCCAGCCAGGAACTGGAGCAGGCCATGGAAGATGAAGCCTATCTGGTCAATCATCCGCTGGATCAGCCTGACCATGAATACAGCAGCAATGACTTTTTGGTTATCAAATATATGACCAATAGATACCAGGATTCCTGGAAGTCACTCTGGCTATTATGGGCAGGTATTCACCCCCCCTATCACCAGAGTAACCTTAATAAAAGCATGAATGAGTTCAGCACTGTGTTAGAAAGTGAATATGGCGTGAAGAAGGAGGATATTAGCAACGTTGTTGGCAGTATGGGGGATATCGACTCCCCGGAAGCTGCAACAGAACTTCCTGATTTCAAACGATTGATGACGAAGTTTCCTGTCCCGGCAAAAGACCAGGAAGATCTTGCCAGACTGATGTTTATCTTTAACCGCATCATTAAGGAAAGTCTGGACAAAACCCGGAGTCACCCGGTCACTGAACTCACTGAACTCTACCAGGACCTGCTCAAGACCAGGTACTGCCAATACAGGGAGCGCCTTGAACAGGATAAGATCCGATTGCAAGAAGATATTTGTATTTTGCGGGGTCTGGAGAGAAATCACCCGGCTCCGGTATCAGGGCCGTCTGCAGCCGGAGCTGCTGAAAGCTAGCACATGGTTTCAATGAGTTTGACGTGTACAATCTCCGTTCACCCTGAGCGGAGTCGAAGGGTGCTTGGCACGATCTATCAGAGTCTGGAGTTTCCGCCCTTCGACAGGCTCAGGACGAACGGAGTGCGGAGGCACGACAACCCGTCAAACTCATTGAAACCATGCACTAGAACACCATTTCGATGAGTCGGGTATCGGCTCCTTATAGGAGCTGGCCTGCGAAAGGATTGCTTTCTGGTTTTGCAATTGTCTCGGGATTTTGGGAACAAGTCCGGTCGTAAAAAAAGGCTCTTTGCCGGAGCAAGGAGCCTTTGGGTTAACTTTAAGCGTGTTGGTGCTTAGAAGTAGTAGTTGAAGCGGGTACGGAAGGCGGTGGTATCAGAATCCTGGCCTTTGTTTCCGTAAGCATTTTCAGTGTCAGAGTAGGACAGTGCAAATGTTACCGTCGCGTTAGTGAAGTCCATTATTGGCATGGTGTAAGCGGTGTAAACAGCGTAAGACTTGGCATCTTCAGGCTTGTTGGTAAACTTGTTAACGGCGTAAGAAGTACCCAGACCGAATGCGTCTTTATAGGTGATGTTGGTGTTGAACGTGCGTGCTTCCCAAGCGTCTTCGGCATCCTGCATCGCGATGCTGGTGTTCCACACCAGTTCACCAAAGTTCAGGGTTGTGGTGGCTGCCAGACCGTAGCGGTTTGAAAGTTCAAATTTTTCGTCTGTAACTGTATTCGTTGCCGTAACAGAGTCGCCGTTGACTTCATATTCACCACCAAAACTGATGCTAAAGAAGCCGTCATCACTCAGATAGTTAACTGCAGGGCGAACCATGAAACTGTTATGGCTTGAGTCAATGTCGATTTTGATAGCATCTTTGAAATACTCTTTACTATTTTCGAGTACGCTTTCGGTATCCCCGTAAACAGTAGAAACCTCGGCAGTCCAGTTGCCCATCTCGCCGATAATACGAGCTTGACCAGCATCACCACCACGACCACGGCCCTCTTTCGCCATGTAGTAATAGATGCCACTACCAATACTGTCAGCGCCATCAGCATAAAACAGCGCAACATCTTTACCCAGCGGGAACAGGTTCATGGCTTCGTAACGGCCAATCTGGAATGCCCAAGAGTCTTTTCGGCCAAACATTAAATAGGCGTCGTCCAGTGCAACAGTACCATTGGTCTTCATCAGTGGCTCAATTTTAGCGGAGATATAGGAGCCATCTTCACGGGTAGTGTCCCACTGCACCATCAGCTTTACACGCGAGTCGTCGTTCAGTTCAATTGCGGGGTTATCTTTTTTGTCAAAGGAACGATCAACCACATCAAAGTTAACCTCAGCATCACCACCAATGGTCAAAGAACCATCCGGAGAAGTCCAGGCCGCGTTAGCCGCAGATGTAGCGAGAAGAATTGCAGTAGCAAGCAGTGTCTTTTTCACAGCTGTATTCCTGTTGTCCTTACGACAAGATGAGGGGAAATATTGGATTTTGGGAAAGCTGCCTGATTGACAAGGTGTTCAGTATGTTGACTGTACTGTTCACATGCAGCAGCCAGAACCTTTCAGACTTGATCAAAATATTCCATCCAAAAACTGCGCGCATTGTATCCACTGCAAACTTACAAAAAGTTGACCCAGCTCAACATCTTGCAAATGTTTTATAAGAAAATATTTAAATAACAAGGATCATTGAATTTTTGAGTTGCTTTTATGGAAGAGTTACATTGCTTTTGGGTCTTTAGACATTGACAACACACCGAGAATATCAACAAGGCTCAATCCAACCCATTTAGTCTGCCAGGGCCCATTAAGCCATATCACGGCCAAGCCTACCCCCTTTCCGCCTATTACTTATTGATCACGGACGCCTAACCTCATAAAGTGCCTGCCCTTCTCATGACCAGCACGGAAATGTCATGCGTTGTATCATCAGTCACCGGGGTCCTTAATGAAGCAAACCAATCACTTTGTCGCTGTAGAAGCCAACATTGCTGCGGGCAAGTCAACTCTTCTTCCCAAACTGGCAGCAGAGCTGGGCTGGGACGCCATTCAGGAGCCTGTGAATGACCCGGAATTTACACGATTGCTTCAGGAGTTCACAGACCACCCAAATGATGCGGTTAAGCGTATTCAGTTTCAGGAGTACATTACCAATCGCAGGGCCAGCATTGTTGAGCAGTTGCCCACTGACCGCAACTATCTGATTGAGCGCTCCCTTTACTCTGATTTGATTTTTACCCAGGCGAACTTTCTGGGGATGGTCAAACCGGATGAGCGCTATATGCTGCATTATTGTGAAATCCAGCGCAGACTGAAGGATTATCCGGTGATCAGCGCGGTCATTTATCTCAGAACCGCTCCGAAAATTGCCCATAGCCGTCTGGTTGAGCGGGCAAGAAGTGCCGAAGATGGAACCCCACTGACGTACCTCTGCGATATCCATAACTATCATGAGGCCATCCTGCCACAGATCTGCCGCTCAATGGGGACACCATTAATCACTGTGAACTGGGATGATTTTGGCTGCGAAAAGAATCTAGCAAAACAACTGTTGGAAACGATTCAACCGGGCACGCTCAAGCCTGCCGTCTGTTAGGCACAAGATGAAAATCTGGGGGAATAACATTCAGGACATGGAGATGAACAGAGTGCGCGACTGTCCTGATTAAAGGATTAAAAAGAGGGACAACCGGAAAGCAGCCAGTATTGTTGAACTTTCTTGACTTAACAGAGCTACAAACATCAGAATCAGAGGATCTTGCACTAGGAGCCTTAGTCTGAAAACTTTCAGTCTGACTTTTGTATTGTGATCTTGCGGATTCAAGTTCTGTTTTAATGGGTGAGGGTATGTATTCCCAGACTCCGGGATTTGCGTCGATTGCTGAAGCGATAAAGGCAGGATCATTTTGAAGCCAAAAATCAGCAAACATGAAAGCATAAGGATTATGACCGATTAAGCGCAGCAAATAATCTCGATCCTTCAAAAATTCTTCCTTGACATAAAACAAGAGACCAATACCGTCAGCAATTAAGGTTTCAATAATGCTTTTATCGCTTCGGATTCTTTCACTTGCATAACGCATAGCATACGAATGCTGTGCGACAGCGGCCCTTACAACGTCAACATTATCCTGAAAATCCGGGCTTGCATATTGCAGCTGTTCGCCTTGTTGAGTGACTGCGGCCATGACGACATCTCTGTCATTCTTCAGTCCTCGGCTAACATATTGCAAGTCATTTGGGTGTTTTGCAATGGTTGGTAATACAAGATCTTTATCATTTCGAACCCGTCGGCTGGCATACTGCAGCCCTTGCTCCAGCAGGGCATTCCTGATCTTTTCTTTATGACCCGGAAGTGGCTGACCCGGTGGAACCTTAAACGCCAGGCGGTAACTCCAACAAGATGGTTCGATAATATAGTATTGATCTTTCAGGTCTTCATACACAAGATCAACCAATTGGGTAGTGTTTTTGCAATCTGGCAATAATAAAAGATGATGTAAGAGTTTCCTGCGGGTGTCCTGATCGATCTTATCACTGGTAAACATTTTCTGAAGTTGGTCATCCGATTTGTTCACGAACCATCTTAACTGTTGAACATGATCAATAAATTGTTGGTGATATTTGCTTAATAACGAAGAGTAGCTGGAAATTTTGCCCACAGAATGATAGACCGATAAGAAAAGACAATGGTTGAAGGCGAATCTATTGGCTTCTTCTGAAAAATCATTGTTAAGGCGTTGTGCAAGAAAGTTAAAGTTCCACTGATCTCCTTCAACAATGGGTCTGTCTTTGAGGTGAAGATCCAGATTACTCATACCACATAACACAGACAGCAGTTTTTCAAAGGCATTCTGCATGGTTGGCCTTAATTTCATTCGGGGGCATTCGACGATAATTTCTCCTGCTACGGCATTGCAACTCAGCTTCATGCCATCAGCATTCTTATCCAGTTCGACCGCTTTCAGTAACTGCGCCAAAAACCACATGCGTTTCAACTTGTCAGGTTTATCACTGCCATCAGGTTTCGTAAACCTGTCAGAAACTTTCAGCCGCAACATGCGTCCTTTCCCCCCCCTCTGCGTGTTCAAGCAGCTCGATAACGCACACATGACTTCCTAACACCAGATTAACAATCAAGGCATCATCCATACTGACGACAGCCCCTGATTTCCCTATACAATTGAGTAAATTTTTGCAGGACGGATTTAATAGCGGTGTCTTTACACCCAAGCCACCCGGAGTCGTGCAATCAACATAGGTGATGCACCCTTCATTAGAAAGCCTGCCCTGACCAGAATCCATAGTGACCGGTCCCAGCGCCTCAACAAAGCGCTTATGGAGGGCAAAAATTAACTCATGGACACTCCGGACCTGCTCAGCCTCCGTGGGATTGAGTGCTTGAAGGCTGGATTGTAGCTGATGGCAGGCTGACACCCACTGCCGAAACCTTCCCACGGATGGTGGTGATGTTTCATCGGCATGCAGGGGACGGACGATTGTGTTTACCGTTGAGGTGATGGTCTGTTTCAGCGTTTCAAACCGGGTGATCAATAGCAGTGATTCTGCCAACAATGACTTGACCCGTTCCGAACTGCTGTCACCCGCCAGCAGCAAGAATGCGCGGTAACCGTCCAACAGTGCTTCAGCCCCATGAATCAGCCGGTTTACACTGTCCCTGGTCTCTGCCACTAAATGTGATCGTTGTGGCGACATACTCAGTTTTATCGGGTGTGCCAAACAATCCAGTCCACCGCCAGGGGCAAAAAGTGCCAGCAGGCGGGCATTTTGATCCGAGAGCCAGTGAAAACCGCTGGTGACCTGACAGAATGTGCCTTCCGGTAGGGACAAATCTTCCCATGACGGGGTGTCTCTTGCTAACGGCACATCAGAAAAAGCAGCGGACAGACTCCCGTAACTGACCAGTTTTCTGCTGAGGTCACCGGTAACAACAAAGGCACCGGGCTTACCGTTAAAGCGGGCGCAGGCCAGTGTGGCCTGTTGGCCAACCTGAGCGACCACTGCCGGGTACTGGCCACCAGCCACCATTAAGGGTATTTTTTGCTGTTTCAGGAAGATCCCCACATGGTCATTCCATCCTCCTGCGGCAACGGCAAAACCCCCGACCCGTTTCAGAAATTCAGGCTCAAGCATCCACTGTTCAGCGTGTTGGGCCACGACAATGGCTCCCTCTGGCATAGTGTCTGTGGCTTGTTTATTGGCCAACCAGAGTTGTCCGGTGCAATAGCCTTCGCTGACGCCCTCGCCACTGGCCAGGGTCTCTTTGGGTATGGGCATGGCAAACTCCATACCCCCGGGAAGCCGGGTAATAGGGCGCACCTGCAACAGGAACAGGCGACCCTGATGATCGATGGCAAACTCCACATCCACGGGGCAGAGCAACAGGTCTTCCAGCTTGGTCACCGCTTGCATGAGTTCTTCAATCTGGTCATCACTGAGTCGATACCCATCACCGTCTGATTGTGCATCAGTATCAATCGCTGTTTCCGAATAGCCGTTATTATCTGTGTTTTTGTCCAGGATGAAGTGGCTTGAGATGGTCCCGCGAATGTATTGGGCGTTGTAAGCACCTTCTTTGCCATCCTTGCGCACAATGTCGATGCGGTGGGGCGTGTTACCGGACTGCCCTCCTACTATGCCTCTGGGCTGACCGGAGGTGTACTCAACCCTGACGGTATTATCACCCTGAAGTGATTGAAAGCTCATGGCTACACCACCATATTTGCAGTTAATGCACTTTTGGATAATCAGTGCCATGGGTTGTGGTATACCCCCGGAACATAATTCAGGCCGGTAACCTGAGGCCATGACTTTAAGGCAGGTGCGCAAAACATCATCTTCTCCCTGAACTTCAGAGAGGTATTTGCCCGCCTGGGCATCGCCGTAGTTATCTTCGTTGATGCCAGAACTGCGGACAATAACCGGCTGTGATCTGGATATTCGGTCACGCAGAGCCCTGATGTGTTTGGCCGCTTCAGAATCTTTAACCTGTTGGTAAAAGTCATTACTGGCCACAAATCTTGCCAGACCTGCCAGCCAGTCATTCCTTTTGGTTTGCTCTGAAGGTGGCAAGGCATTGAGATATTTCCTGATGTTCATCAGACTTGTTTCTACCCAGGGTTCACTGGTAATGCCAGAGAGATAGGGAGCTAAAAGACGGGTATCCAGAGGGTGTTGCTCAAGAGCATTCATTACCTCAGCGGTAACACATTGGAACGGTGGGACAGACAATCCTATTTCCTGCATGCGTCGCAAAAACATTCCCTTTCCCCCAAGTTGTTCCCGGTTTGGCGGGGAATGGTTCGCCTGATGGAATGGGGATGACACATGTGAACTGCACAGACGCTTGGCTAATGGATTGTTGACGGCAGGATTGCCACGGGGATCATAATCGTTAATATGCCTTCTGGCTGGCCTGCTGCCCCCATCGGATAAATTGAGGGACCTGGTATCAATATTTGGATTCGTTGCCGGGTTTTGATAACCCAAATAATGAGCTTTAACATGAAACATTTAGAATCCCTCTAACATAAATATCCATGAAATTATGACCAGTGTTTTAGTTTTTGAATGATGATATAGTCAGGAATCTGTATATGACCCTAAATTGGACAAAGATATTGTTATAAAGTTCACAGTAAAAAATTAAGTCCATACTCTCTAAAAGGGCATAAAAAACAGACACTTACCAAACCCGCCGTAACGCATCGAGAAATCGGGCGGAGATATAAGACAGGAAGGCCGGGCAGCGCAGGCACGGAACGTTCCGCAATGTGGAATTTTATGCGATAACCAAGCCCGGGCGGCTCCACCTGTTCACTGAGCAATGAATGGTGGAACAGAAACGTTCCTGGAGCGATCTAAGAGCCTTCGCCCAGGCGGGGAGTGTCAGGTGACAGTGTCTATCAGTTAGAGGTCATGGAGTGGATTCTCAGGCCAGGGTGAACTGAACAGATCATTCAACAATTGTTCATCGACCTGATCAACGGCGTTAAATTTCCACTGTGGATTTTTATCCTTGTCAACCAGCCGGGAGCGGACACCTTCGCAGAAATCGCCCTTAAGTACCGTATTAACGGACAGAGCCAACTCACTCTGAAGCGCCTCTTTAAGGGACATGTGCCGGGCTCTCTGTAACTGCCGATAGCCAATGGCTGCCGACAGTGGCGAACCATGAAGTGCGGTTTTTCTGGCGGCCAGCAACCAGTCATCATCGGTCTCAAGGCTATCAATGGCGGACATCACATCGGCCAGTGATGGTTGATCCATCAGCCCGGCAATTAAGTCCCTGTGTTCACGCACCTTCGAATAGGGTAGCCACCCGGCACTTTTTTCCCGGTATTTCTGCAGGACAGAATAAACGACAGCGTGGGCTTCTGAGGCGCTCCAGTCTGCTTGCTGCAAAGACTCCAGAACATTGTCACAAAATGCATGATCAATAAAACGGTTAGCCAGGCCAACATAGATCGCATCAGCCGCGTTGAGCCGACAGCCGGTCAGCGCCATAAACAGGCCAAGCCTGGCGGGCAGATGGCTCAGGATCCAGCTGCCGGCAACGTCCGGATAGAGGCCAATGCTGATTTCAGGCATGGCCAGCATTGAGGTATCCGTCACTATTCTGAAATCAGCCCCCGCCATCAGGCCAATACCGCCTCCCATCACAATGCCATTACCCCAGCAGATAACCGGCTTGGGATAGGTGTGAATCATGTAATCAACACGGTATTCCGTGGCAAAGAAATGACCGGGAACCTCAGGCTTGCCATCAATAACTGCCTGCCTCAGAGCCCGTACATCACCACCAGCACAAAAGGCCTTTTCACCGCTGCCCTGCATAAACACGGCCACAACATCATCATTGTCACGCCAGTCAGAAAATTGCTGAAGCAGCAGGTCAATCATGGATTGATTCAATGCGTTCAATGCTTTTTCAGCATTCAGCGTGATCAGACCAATCTTGTTATTATCCCGGGCATTCAGTTCGGAAAACAGAACGTCAGCGGCCATATTCATTACCCCTCCATATCCGTTGGCAAAAGCATAGGTAACTAAGTCTTGATTATCAATGAAAATACCAAAGCCGCAAAGGGTATTGAAGATTGGGGCAGCAATAACTGCCCCGGAATAAGAGCTATTTAGTGCCTGTCAGAAAACCCATGAATAATCCGACTCAACAGGCACTGACAAAATTTTTTTTGAAAACAAAACAGGCCGCTCATGCCAGTCACCTCCTTTTTTGATCAAAACTTAATCATTTCCCCGTTTTTCGGGTGTCCGTAATCTTCACCCAACGATGATCGTTTGTTTTCTGGTACGCTTCTCCGTTCAGGCTGCTTTTTTGACAGCCTTACTGGATTGCTTTTGCAGTATAGAGCCCAAACGGTGAAGATTGGTTCCTAAAACCGCCAGGCCAACATACCGACGATAACCGTCAATCCCTGAGTCCGAGCATCGGTCCAGCCCGTGCTGCTCAAGTGCATTAATGTCGGACTCTACCGCGGAATGCTTCTTCATTGCCCTGACAAACTCAGGGTGTCGTTCACGCTTCCGATCTTGTTCAGACCATCGCCCCTTT